>CANQRO010000026.1 GCA_947626205.1 uncultured Clostridia bacterium | reverse complement strand
AATGCAAAAGACAAAATTATTAGCAAATTACGAGCTGAAAAAGAAGTATTAAAAGAGCAACTGCAAAAATTTAAGGGTTTTTGGCACAGTCTTATGAAAAGATTTCAACATAGGTTGGGACTGGACAAAAATGAACATTATAAGTACGTTGCAGATGACTTATTCGACGCAAGAGTGTTTGACAAGAATGAGCATCAAATTGCAAATGATTTTGGACGAAAGTTAAGAACACAAGACGAAATCAAAGCACTAAAAGAGAAAAGAAAAAATGATAATGAATTAAAAGGAGTTTAAAGTTGTATGAGTGAAGAAGTAAAATTTGTAATAGATTTAATAAAAAAATGAATATAAAGGAAAAGCTAAGGCTTGCAATAAACATGACAATAAGCAGTTATTTATCTATTGGATATGACACAGCAGATCTTTGTAATTATTATGATTGCATACTGCGAGAAATTGATGAAGATTATAGAAAATGCTATTCTTTCCACAAGTTTTTTACAGTAAATTTCACAATGGCTAAACTGATTGAAATGCCTAAGCAAGGACAAAATCAAGTAGCATTGTTTCTATTTAATTGTATAAATACAGAGCTTAACAAAAAATGAGAACATATTTTTGTAAAAAATTAATTTGTTCGCTTGTTTTTTTATAAAATATGTAGTATATTATTTATCATAGGAAATGAAAATAAAGCAGATGTGAGTGTTGCCACTTTACAAGATAGTTTGACTATCAGAAAGTGAGGTGGTGTTTATGGTAAATCTTTTACTATTCCTAATTATAGGATTTATGATTTCTACTACTGTAAACGTAGCCTTATTGACAGTTATATACATACTTTGGACAAATAAGGAATAAAATAAAGGCACTACATTTAGCTTTGGCAGGCAATGTAGTGTCTTAAACAATTTATATAATGGCAACACATTTCTGTGTCTCATTTCCTATTCTTATTATACACATTTATGTATTATTTGTCAAATATATCAAAATATTTATTCTATGATTATGATATTTTAAATATTTGCTTAATCTTATTTAAAAATTTTTTAAATACAGATTCTTTATATTCTGTCATAGCAACATTATCAGGTGCCACATCTTCTATAATTT
The DNA here is from genome assembly GCA_947626205.1 of uncultured Clostridia bacterium. Taxonomy (GTDB): domain Bacteria; phylum Bacillota; class Clostridia; order TANB77; family CAG-508; genus RGIG8482. The sequence continues at coordinate 15,382 of CANQRO010000026.1, read as the reverse complement.
CTTCTTTATTTCTATTTTTAAAAATATCATTTGGATTATATTTTTCATACTTTTCTTTTTCGATTTGCTCTAAATCATATTTCTCTTTTGCTTCAATCCTCTCTCTTTGATAATCAGTAGCCCAATAATCTTTGAATATATTTGCTAAAATAGCTTTTGCCTCATTAGATAAATTTTGTTCTTCTATAGGTCTATTTTTATCTATTTGAAATTCATAATCTTTTTTCATATTTTGTTTCCATAACAAAATCATATCTTTAGGTATTTTATTTACATCATCTCTATTAGTATATTTTAATACTTCTATTACTTCTTTATATGCACAAGCATAATTTTCAGCAACCATTCCTTATTTCCTCCTTGGTAATATTTTTAACATTATAAATCCATAGCTCTATCTAATAGTTCTTTACTTTCCTCTAATGCTTTTTGCATTTCAAGTCTTGCTTGTTCTTTTGTAAAAGTAGGACTATTTATTGTTGCTTTTCCAATACTTTGTCCTGTAAATAGTCCTGATATATCTATTCCTATACTCTGTAAAAATGCTAATCTATCTTCTGGTGTATCTAACTTTTTTTCGTCAGTTTCTATCGTTAAATCAGTTAAATCATCAAATAACATATCATAACTATCTGTACTAGGATATGTAGGACGCCCATCACTTAAATTTTTCTCTGTTTTTTCTTTTATTTTATCAATACTATTTCTTATACTTCTTCCTTCTAATCCCATATTCAAGCCTCCATTTCTAATTAATATTATAACATAAAATTATTAATAAAGTCAAATTTCACAAAAATGCAATTTTTTTCTTGCAAAATATAAAATATTATATTAAAATATAAATATAGTTAGAAAAAATGCCCACTCTGTATATACGATTTAAGCAATTTGTTGGGAATACAGTATTTAAGAGTTGAAATAGATATTTTTTTGCCTACTAGATTTCGCAAACGTGTCTAGTTAGGGCACCAACGACATATCTGTTCGAACTAATAGAACAGACTAATACCATTCTAAAAAAGGATGGTATTTTTTTATTTTCAGTATGTATTACATCTTCCACCGAGTTTTGTACCATTGGTCAAAACTCATAGGGGGTTAGGACTTATGGCAAAGCTAAAGTTCTAAAAAGTATAAATTAAGATTTGATAGATTATTAAAAGAATGATGGAGAATATAGAACTACTTTAATAAATTTTGCTAAATATCATCTTATAATGTTTGTAATTGCTAAAATTATAGAGATGACAAAAGAAAAACAAAATCAAATTGCATTATACCTATTTAATACAATATTATGTTAAATTTGTTTTTTGAATGGAAATATGCTATAATATATTTAATCTATTGTACTTTACACAGCAAGGTACAGAAGAAATTAATTATTTTTTCTGGAGGGGCTGTGTAAAGCCTCCAGAATAATTTAAGGAGGAAAATGGCATGAATTTAGCAGAAAAGAAAGTTCAGTTGGAAAAAGAGTTGGCATCAATTGATCGGCAGATACAAGCTTGCAATCACGAATATGGAGAAACTCTATATGATCCCGAAACAGTAAAAGTACCTTATGGATACAATATGATAAAACAAGGATCAGATATTTGGGAAGAACCAGAAGGCTACCGAGAAGAAAAAAGAGATCGTTGGAGTCAAACTTGTAAGAAATGTGGACATAAAAGGTACACCACTAAAACAATTCCAATGGGATATAAGCCAGTATTTTAAATGCCGATTCCCTGTCTTTTTGAAAGACAGGGAATTATTAATTAATATAAATAGATTGGGTTGTATAAAAACTTAAAAATATGTTATTTTTGACTATGCTTTTCATAATGTTCAAAAAATAATTTTTTATTATTTGTATTGTATTTTATAAAAATACGATATACTTAAATAAATTGATTGATATTTGTATCAATCGTTAAGAAAGCTGACGAGTTGTAAATATCTACGTCGTTAGCACCAGTCTGAGTGTTCTTATAGGATTTAAAGTCGATAAGAACACTTTTTATTATACTGAAATTTAGCTTAAATATTTTACAGATATACTTTTTACTATATTTCTTGATATATCTACATTGTACAGATTTTTTATATAAAGTTACTCCCGTATTACATATCAAGGAGGGCGTGGCTATCGCAATCGCTTCGTCAGGTTCTAATCTATATAAGTTATTTCATAATTAGCCTTTTCAGAATTTATTTATTGCTGTTGCAAATTCTAAAAATTCGTCATATAACTTTTTTTAAAATTCATAATATTTCTTAGCTATTTTAATAGACAAATATAAAAAACAACGACACATTTGCTTTGCAGAGCATGTGTCGTTATCGAAATTTATTAGGTAACCGCATTTCTGAGATTTCTCTTTTCCTATACTTATCATACACAGATAATTAGAATTTGTCAAATCATATTTTATATGTTATAATTATAAATGTAGGTAAAATCCAATATATTATACTAGGAGGTAAAAGACTATGAGAACATTAAAATTATTACTTATAAATAAGTATTATCGGTGGGCAACATTAGAAAGCATCAAGCTTAAGTTTTTATCATTACCAATCATAAAACATATTGTTGCTTGGTACCATACATATAAAATATATAAAAAAATGCAAGGTATGAATCAATGGGAACAATATGTAGAAGTCAAAAATATGGAAAATGAGACAAAAAAATTTTGTTTCGTAGCCGCATTAATACGTTTAGAAGCTTGTATTATGGCTGAAGGTGAAAATGAAGAAATATTTGAGCAGGCGAAGTTAGATGTACTTTGTAATGAGAAAATCAATGAACCTTGCTTAAAAGACTTTAAAAAATGGTTGGAAAGTATTACTTCAAGCGAGAAGGATTATTCTAGAGTGCAAGAGCTCATAAATAGTTATACCTCAAAAACACATTAATAATAGCCTGTATGGATGAACTTATTGTTTTCCATACAGGCTATTACAATAAAAATCAATTCAAAGATGTACATTTTACAAAAAGTATGCTAAAATACATATACAGTCGATAATCGGAAATGATTCAATTTTATTAAATTGAACCAATTCGGCCACTTCCTTTAATTTATATAATTATAGCATTTTTTTCATTTTTTCAAATTTTAAAATTCTAATAGTTGACATAAATTATATAATATAAAAGGTAAAGTTGCCATTTTAATTTAGATATGGTATAATTAGAAACGATATAGGCATTGCCTTATGTCAATTACCCTTTTTCCACTTATTGGTGAAGAGATATCCTTTTACTTTTTAGTTTTCACATATATAAAAATAACAACATAAGTAGAAAGGAGGATTTGCTCAATGAAATATAGCGTAAAGGTCTTATCAAAGGATCAATTAGACGCACGGTATACTTGGTTAGCTAATAGTAATATGGCTAAATTAACAAAAGAAGCTATTGAAAAAGGCTATTCCATAGCACTCGTAGAAGTAGAAGGACTGAGTAGAAATGATGACCACTTAACTTACGATGTTCATGTAGCTTTAGAGCAAAGCGTACCAAGAAATTCAGTCATCAAAGTCTGGGGCTATACAGATATGAGTCAGATGAATGCTGATAAAATATATGTAGCCTTTAAGGAATTAAAAGGTCAAGCTTGTGCACACGCCTTTGATTCAGACCATTGCCGTATAAGTGATTGATGCAAACAAACTAGCTCGTAGTCTTTGGATTATGAGCTAGTTTTAAAAAATACAAAATTTAAATTTACATAAAATTGCAATCTTTTTTAGATGAGGGCTTTGTATTTTATTAAAAATATGATATACTTAAATAAATTGATTGATATTTGTATCAGTCACCTAAGAGAACTGATGAGTTGTAAATATCTACATGGCTACGTTTATTGTTAATGATACCATTAAGGTACAGCCTATGACAATTACTATACAAATAAAAGAGAAACCTCTTGCTAATTGCTACAAATATAAAGTAACACGAAATCCAGCGTAAAAGCCCGCATAAGTAGAACCATCATAGCTACGGTTCCCTGCAGAATTACCGTTCGCATAGTTCCAGTAATAACCTCCTCGTCTAGTACAGGGGCCTCCTGTAGCACTACATACCTCTGTTGTCCATTCCCAAACATTTCCTCCCATATCATATATATTATTTACTGCTGTTGTTTGTCCTGTTGGTACTAAAACATAACTATCATTTGCTTTGGTTTGAGTTTTTCCTTCTAAATCCGTATAACTAAATTCTGTATCCAAATAGTTACCTTGAGTACTATTTTGGGGGTAATCTGAATCTGTCTTTGCCACAAAACTTAATGCTGTATCCCATGCATAACTACTACATAATTTACTTGTTACATTATCTTCTGCTTTCCTATATAAACTCTCACTTTCTGTTTTTGCTCTATCCCTCGTTATATAATTCCATACTTGTTTTCCAGATTGTATTACCAATTTCATATTTTCTCCACTATATCCTGTAAAGTTTGTATCTGTGTTACTTGAAGTATCTGTATTCACAGTTGTATATCCTTCTATTCCAGCTTCATATCTTCCTATATAATATCCTTTGTATTTTGTAATACTTATTAACTCATCCTCGGGCATCTCCTCTGTATAATTACTTTCTATATCTTCACCTTTCCAAGCGGTTCTTTTATATTCACTTGGATTTTCCACTGGTATCCACACAAATTCATTTCCGTCTGTATCATTCTTTATTACAAAACCTGTATCTTTGCTTGTTCCATATACATGACTGAATCCTTTTGGTACTGGTACTCCTTCTACCATATCATAATTAGTTTCTGCTTGATATCCTCCTACATTTTCTGTTGTTATGGTATTCATTTCATTTATTAATTCTTTTATTCCTGCTAATTCTTTTTCTTGTGCATTTTGATATTCATTTCTTGCTTGATAAGACCTTCTTACTATTCCATTTGGATCTAATGCTAAGTTTATTGTTATACCTGCTAGTATTAATAATACTATTATAGTTATTACAAGTGCTATTAATGTTACACCTTTTTCTTGTTTTCTTTTTAACATGTTTCTTCCTCTCTCTTTCTTTTGTTTTATTTTTCCTATTTTTTGTATAAACATGTACATATTATTTCTATTTTTACATACATCTATATTGTATAGTTTTCTACTTTTTAGATTATTTTTTAATACACATATTTATGTAATTATTTTATATTTATCTATGCTATCTTGTCAATACTTTTATTTTTATTTTTTCACTAATTGAAAAACTTATATTGGTAATTTTATGTAATACAGTATAAAAGGTAATATCAGAGTTATTGCATAATATATAAAATTCTGTTATAATTATCATATCAACTTGCGGTTTGCAAGATATAATAGGAGGATATTCTATGTTTGAATTTTATTTTTTACAGAAAATCCGGTTTGGATTATGGTATTCCAAAACCAACCGGCATGGTACACACATTTTTGATTTGCGAATAGGAACTAAAGATTCTTATAATTCGAGGCATTCGAAGGATACTGTTCAGGGTAGAGTACGTCTTAATAAATCCCAAGAAATACATGTGGATATTCTTACTCTTTCTCAATGTGATACGGGGTCTCTTGGAATTTTTGAAGAAGAAATAGTAAAAGCACTCTTATCACAAATTAACGCAGATCAGCTCATAAAACTTATAAAATAATGTAGAATATTAAAAGAAAAGGGCAACTTTAAAAAGTTTGCCCTTTTCTTTTTTAGCCTACCAAGCCTCCTCCACCTCAGTGGATACGCTACATGGTTAATACCACTCCATAATATCTTTTAATTCTTTTCTTGGTCTTTGTTTAGGACTTTGATTTGGAACACCTAATGAAACTGCACAATTAAGTTCTAAATCTCCATGTCCAAGCATTTTAGCAACATCTTCTGAAACATAAACAATATCTCTAATCCATAAAGAACCAATTTCTAAATCAGTAGCTCTCAAACACATATTTTCTACACAAGCACCGATTGATAAATTATCTCCTACAGTCCAATCATCATTCTTTTCTTTAAATACTAAAATTAATATTGGTGCTTGTTTTATAACATTTGCTGTAGAATTAACACTACTTTTATAACCTATTTTTTTTCTTTCAATACTATCATCATTTTTAATTGTATAATCGATCATCATATCAGCTATCTTATTTTTAATCTCATCTTGAACTATCACAAAAGACCAAGGTTGTCTATTTTTGGCAGATGGAGCAAGTCTCCCACAATTCAATATATCTTCTACTATATCTTTAGAAATTTTGTCAATTTTAAAATTTATAATACTTCTTCTATTTTCTATTGCGTTTATTGTATTCATATTAAATTATCATCTCCCACAAATTAAATTCATTATCACATTTCTTATATTTTTAAATATCTAAATCTTGAAGTTTTAAATCTCGCCAATCAATATACATATTTCAACCATTATAATTTTCTATAATTTTAAAAAGTAGAAGTAGTTATAATTACATTCTACTCGATTTTTTTATAATATATCATCATAACTATTATAATAGCTTTGATATTGTAAATTTAATGGTTCTAGTTCTTTTTTAGCTCTATCTTTAGATAAATTCCATTCTTGCCATGTTCTATTTTCTTTTACATCTTGGTACATATTATATAAATAATTATTTATTTTTCTTTTATCTTGTGTATCACTAGTTGTTTTGTATAAATAAACTATTTCAGAAACTGAATCTGTTCCTAAATTTCTTATTAAATAATCAACATCTACTTCTCTTACATATTCTCCTGCAAGCTTTTGTGCTCTATCAATATTATTTTTAGCAATTAAATGATCAATATTTGCAAAATTAATAATTACATACATTGTAACAGCAATTACAATATATGATTTTAATAAATTAACTTTCTTCTTTAAAATGTAATAAATTGTAGGTATTAAAGCGATTGTTTCTGTTATTAAAATAACATATACCATTAATCGTAAAAATGTATATCCAAATTCACTTTCATATAAGTGCATACGTATAAAAGCTGAAGCTGTAATTACAATAGTAAATATGCACATTAGTACATTCATATATTTTGTATAATTATTTTCCTCTTTTACCCTATTATTAGTTGTTAAAAGTATAATTGCAAAGTTAATTATTGTTATAAACATTAATTGAAAAAATCCTTGTCTCGCATACTGTGCCAAATTTAAGCTTGCATTAAGAGAAGCATCATTAAATACATATGAATATAAGTATACAAATTGTATTCCTGTAAAAATTAAATATACTACATTTATAATTGTTAAAATTGTATTTACAATTGTACTATCAATATGTAGTTTAAATACTTCACTCTCCTTATATTCCCTATTAAATGATGTTTTTTCTTTAAAAATGTTATATATGATGCATAGTAGGTAAATAAAAAGAAGTCCTATTACAATTATTCTGCCAAATAAGTTAATAACAAATTCACTTGTAAAAATATAAGTGATATTTTTGAAAATATTTTCGAATAAATTTGCGAATACGCCATCTGCTGCAATTAATAATCCGATAATTATAAATAATATTGGAAGCGAACATAAAACCCCTATACCAATTAATTTTAGTTTTTTATGCTTTATTTCTTTTGATTCATTACTTGTAGTAAATGCTGATTTTACTAATTTACAAGCACCTGGTATAAATTCTAACGAACCTATAATTAAAGATATTCCTTTTTGAAATAGTTCTCTTACTTTAAAAGTATCTACCAAAGCCCATATAATCATTGTGGCAAGTAAAACAGGAATTAAGACTATATTTAACATATTAAAAAATGTATTATTAAAAAATAGATATGTACTGCTTAACAATAAAATTGGTATACTTAAATATAATGCATTTTTATTTTTTACTTTATTACTTTTCTTTAAAGCAATAATTACTAAAAATACACATGGTATTGCAAATAGTAATACAGATACTCCTAAATGCTTTCCATAAAATAAAATAGAATGTAAAACACTCAAAATTAGGCTTCCTACAACTGCTTTTTTCATCGGGATCCCTCCTTTTTATGCTTACATTCTATATTAATTATATTTATTAGTCAAGTTTACTGTTGTTTTACTTTATTATTTTTGAATATTATGAGTTTGCTTAAAATATAGTTAGTTACAATTACTACTATTTGTGATATAACTTTTACTATCATATCATTAATATGTAGTAAATCAACCATAACATATAAAATAACTGTTTCTAATATTAAAGTAAATACTCTACCTAATACAAACTTTCCAAATTCTTTCGTTAGTTCTAATTTACCTTTTGCATTACTTTGAAAAACAAATAATTTGTTTGTTATATATGAAAATGTTACAGCTATTACCCAAGATAACAAATTGCTTAACATATAATCGAATATAAATCTTAGTAGATAGTAACTTAACGTTGATACCACAAAAGATAAAAATCCAAAAATTAAATAATTTATTATTTCCATATATTTGGTATATAAGTTTTTACATTTAATAAATAATTCTTTCATAATTTAACTCCAAAATTTTTTCTAATTAAATAGTAAAGTTAATTCTATTATCCTATACAATAATCTTTATATTGAATAATATTACTATTTTAGCATAGATATTATTTCTTCTTTGCTCATAACTCCAATAGATTCATTTACTATTTCTCCGTTATTTATAACTACTAATGTTGGTATACTTTCAATATTAAATTGATTTGCTAATTCATTTTCTTCGTCTACATTAATTTTTCCAACTTTAACTTTTCCATCTAGTTCTTCAGCTACAGAGTCTACAATTGGTGATGCCATTCTACAAGGACCACACCAACTAGCCCAGAAATCTAGTAATACTGGAATTTGCGATTTTGAAACCTCTTGTTCAAAATTTTCACTTGTTATTGTTATAACTGACATATTTATACCTCCCCTTTTAGTAGTTTGTTTTTGAGACTTACTTTTTATTCATAAAAATAAGTATTAATTTTTGTTTACTTTGTTTTTTATTTTTTCTGGTAATTCTGTTTTTTTAATTAAGTTCATAATTCCAGTTTTTTGTAAAAATCTAATAAATGCTCTATATAAAGGATTATCCCAAAGTCTTGTTCTTAATTGTTCATATCGAGGATTTTCTGAAAAACGTGCATAATCTCTCCAATCACATTGATTATATAGTGCTAAATATTGACCATATACATCTTTATTTTCTTCTAAAGCCTCTTTTGAAACTTTTGTGCCTTCACTAATAAGCGAAATTATTTCATTGTCCATATTCTGTACCATGTCATTAATTGAAAATCCATTAATTACTTTGTTTCTACAGTTTTTACACATTTCACTATAATTTGGATTATCTAATATTTCTAACAGTGCATTTTTATATCTATCAATTTCTTCTTTTGTGTAATTTTTGTTTGCATATCCATCCTTTGCAGTTTGTATATTTGTAACAACTCTTCCACAAGTTTCGTCAACTAGTTCTTTCTGTCCACCAACATCTGCTGTTACTACTGGTGTACCCATAGATAAAGATTCATATGTAGTTAAAGTAAGCCCTTCTGTTAATGATGCAATAATTTGTACATCAGCTAATTTATAATATGGTTTTGTATCTGTTTGCATTCCAAAAAATATTACATTGTTTTCTAAATTAAGCTTTTTTACTTCATCCTTCATATCTGCAAATTCTGGCCCATCTCCCACAACAAACAACATTACATCCTTACGTGTTTTATAAATTTCATTAAATACACGTACAACAAATACTGGCCTTTTTTCTTCTGATACTCTTGCTAGAAAGAGGATAATCTTTTTATCTTTATAAAGGTTTTCATATTTTATAATATTAGGATAATCTGCTAAGTTAATATTTGCCTCATTAAATTCATTATAATCAACACCTATATAAATAGGCTTTACATTTTGATTACTTCTTTTCATATCATTATACATTACATTTTTTAAATATTTTGTGCAAGTATATGTACTATCTAATAGTTTTGATATTGCAACTGAATCTCTAGCATATCCTCCATTTCTCCAACTCAAATCATGTGAATGTACATAATCTGTAAATATGACTTCTGGAAACTCTGCTTTAAGCCAAGGTAAAGCATAATATCCATAAAAGCTGTTAGATTGCATTACAAAGTCTATATTACGAGAATATATTAAATAATGAATAAAAGCTACCCAATCTTTTCTATTTAAAAAAGTAGTTAAATCGAAAATAGTCGCATGTTTTTCAAATTTACATCTCCATATATATTCTGATGGCTCTGTAGTTACAATTGTAATATCATATTTAGTTTTATCTAAACCAGCAATCAAATCATAATTAAATTTATCTGCACCACCAACATGAAACCAAGGAAATATAAATAATAAATGCTTCTTTTCATTTTTTTCGTATATAGGTTTTCTATTCCATTCAAATTTATATGGAGTACCATCAAAGTTAGAAGTAAAAGGTGTTGGAAATTGAATTGCATTTACTTTTTTAGTAACTTTTTTTGCTTGTTCCTTAATTACCTTGTTAGAATGTTTAGTTTTGCTTTTATCTGAATTGATTGAAGATAAAATACCTCCCTCTTTTTTGTTACGATACCAAAATCCATAAAAATCCATTCTTGCAGGAATATGACCTTTTTCTAATAAACGAAGCCATAAATGCCAATCTTCATGTACATCTTTATCTACAATAGCATAACCGCCAACTTCCAATAATGCTTCTTTTTTAATTAATGCACATACTGAAATTACATTATCCTTTTTCTCTTTTTCCACACTAAATTTCTTTTTCCAAAGAAATTCTTTTCCATCGAAATTTACTAAATCTGAATATACCCATGTTGCTTTTGGGTTTGTTTTTAAACTCCAATAAGCACATTCTAACATTGTTGGATGAATTAAATCGTCTGAATCTAATGTAAAAATTAAATCTGTCTTACTTTCTTTTATTGCCTCATCTCTAGTTATTGTTCTTCCTTTATTTTCTCTTGAAATTACCCTTATTCTTTTATCTAAATTAGAAATTTCTTTTAGTATGTCTTTTGTACCTTCTTCTGTACTTCCATCATTGATAATTATCCATTCCCAATATGGAAAAGTTTGATTTAATATACTATAAGCAGTTTGTTTAATATAATTTTTTGTATTATAGTATGGTGTAATGATAGAAATAAGCGGTTCTCCATCATTATTAGATAACTCACTTTTTAATTCTAATCCTGGTTCATTCGAATAGTCAAAATATTCTTCTTCTTCCATAATGTTAGTTATTTCTCCTTTATCTTAAATTTTAGAAATATATGTTTTATTTAATTTTATTACTCAAAATTATGCATAAATAAATTTTAAATTATATCCTTTGCAATACTTTATAATTCCTCTGCAAAGCCTTTTTGCAATTTATGAAATATAGCATATGCTACAGCACATAATATTACAACAATTACCAAAAGTATCAATAAAGCTTTTACATCTGGTGCTGTTTGATTTAAAAATATATCACGATATCCATTAATAATATATGTCATTGGATTATATTGTAATATCCATGCATATTCTTGTGGAATTGTATTTGCAGCATATACAATAGGTGTTGCGTAAAAGAATAATTGCAATATAACTGAAATTAAATGCTGTAAATCTCTTATATAAACTGTAACAGCAGAAATAATAAGTGAAATAGCTAATATTAGTATATACTGAACTACTAATATAAGCGGATAATATATTAAATATGCTGTTAATGATATTCCGTCAAAAATTACAAATGCTAAAATAATAAGAGTTGATATTAAAAAGTTTATAGCCTCACTACTTACAATAGAAATTGGCAATATTTCTCTTGGAAAATATACTTTTTTAATAATATTTCCGTTTTCAAGCATTGTTCCAGCTGCACGATTTATTGATATTGAAAAAAAGTTCCATGGGATAAGTCCACAACATAAGAATACAAGATAATGTTCTTGCTTGTTTCGTAAAATAAGTGGAAATACTATTGCATATACCATAATTTGTAATAATGGGTTAAGAAATGACCATAATACGCCTAAAAAAGAATGTTTATATTTTCCCCTTACTTCTTTTTTTGTATTACTTTTTAACAATTCTCTATATTTATATAATTCTTTAAATACGTTCATCTTTTTCACCTTTCTTTATGCAGTTTCTTCTAAGTACTTTTCTACAACAGTATTAGTATCTCCATCCATTTTTATTTTGCCTTCATGTAACCATACAGCTCTAGTACAAAATCTTTTAACAGAATCCATACCATGTGTTACAAAAACTATAGTTTTTCCTTCTTTTTTTAATTCTTCAATTTTCTGGAAACATTTTTCCTGAAAATGTTGATCTCCTACAGATAATATTTCATCTATTAGTAAAATATCGGCATCAACATTAATAGCTACTGAAAAGGCCAATCGCATATACATTCCAGATGAATATGTTCTAACTGGATTATCTATAAATTCTCTTAACTCAGAAAAATCTATAATTTGTTCTAATCTATTATCAATTTCTTTTCTTGTTAATCCAAAAATAGAAGCATTAAAATAAATGTTTTCTCTTCCAGAAAAATCTGGATGAAATCCTGCACCTAACTCAAGAAGTGAAGTTAATTTTCCATAGGTTTCAATTTTTCCCTTGTTAGGATATATAATTTTAGTCATAAGTTTTAATAAAGTAGATTTTCCGCTTCCATTTACTCCAATTAATCCAACAACTTCACCTTTATTTATAGTTAAATTAATATCTTTTAATACTTGTCTTACTTCTTTTTTACTTTTATTCCAAAATAAAACTTTTTCTTTAATTGTATTAGTTTTATCATAAAATACATTAAAAGACTTAGATGCATTTTCTACACGTATAGCAATATTATCTTTTGCCATTACTTTTCCTCCCCTTGTTTTTTAAGATTATAACATAGTTTAAATATAATGTATATCTTTTAAATATATAGATTTTATAAAATTTTTAAATATTTAATATATTACACCAATATTACTTATCAATTTCTTCTATAAATCTATACCATTCATCAGATATTTTTTCCATCTTAAATATTTCAGACATTTCTCTAGATTTTTTACCTAATTCTATTCTTAGTTCATTATTTTCAATTAATTTATTTATCATTTCTGCCATTTTTTCTTTATCACGGTTTGAAATTAGAAAACCGTTTTTTCCATCTTCTATTATTTCTTTAGGCCCTTCGGCACTATCAAATGCAAGTAGTGGAAGTCCATAACTTTCTGCTTCAATTAAAGCTAGTCCAAAACTTTCATAAAACGATGTCATTACATATATAGAAGATTTTTTTAATTCTTCATCTACCTCATCATCGTTTTTAAAACCTGGTAAAAAAACTTTGTCTTGCAATTCATGTTCTTTTATTCTATTTTCTAACTCGCTTCTTTGAATTCCTTCTCCTAAAATTCTTAACTTCCAATCTGGATGCATATTACTTACAATTTTAAACACATCTATTAAATCTAAAAATCCTTTTTCCTTTGATAATCTTCCTAAAGATATAATGTTCTTTTCTTCAAGAGATGATGTTGTCTCTGGATAAGTTGATAAAGAATGAGGAATATATATACATTTAGTTTTTTCCCCTAGCAATTTTTCTTTATATATTTTAGTTAAGTTATTTGAAACTGGCATTAAGTAATCTATATTTTTTAATGATTTTACAACTTTATTTATATATTTTAAATTTCCGTTATTATTATGCTCTTGAGCAATTTTTATAATATTATTATTTCCATATTTTCCAAGCAAATTATTATATAAAAGCCTTGTAGAAATTGCAATATCACAAGAAAGATTTTTAATTTCGTTAATCATAAGTTTCTTTCTTAAATATAAAATTTTTATAGATTTAAAACTTTCTTTAAAGAACTTTATAAAGTGACATTTTTTTAAAGCATTTTTAACTTCTTCTCTATTAGGTTTTAAGTCTGGCATTAAATATTTTATTTTTACACTATCGTCTAATTTAAATGCTGGTTTTTCTCCTATTTTATAGTTAGAGATAATTTCTACATCATACTTTTTTATTAATATATTGCTTAAATTACAAATTGCTTTTTCAGTTCCTCCTGCCGACAAGTGCAAAGCCAGTATTACTATTTTCTTCATTTTCCTTATTTTCTCCTACTTTTCTTTCCAATGTTTTGTCTTCTTCATTTTCAAAATAATACCTTAATACTATAATTACTATGTATATGCTTACTGCTGGTGCAACTAAAACATGTCCAGCTAAGAATGCTATTATGGCTGCCATTGAAACAGAATATACTTCTTCAATTCCAATTTTTCTTTCCTTTTTTACTAGTTTATATATTATTAGACTACCTATTACTATTATAGGAAAAGCAAAAATTAGCATTCCTACTATACCATTACAAAATAGCAAGTCAAAATAATCCATTTCAGTTAATTTAAGTTGTTTAACTTCACCATCTTTATTTTCTATGAATCCAATTCCTATTAATTTATTCTTTATACTTCCATTTATAAATTTTTCTTTATTTTCTTGTAAATATTCATTTCTTCCGCTTACAGTAGCTGTTTGTAGTTCATGAAAATTATTAAAATCTACTATATTAGCTGCATTTCCAAAATTTATATCATCTTGAGTAATTAAAAATATATCTCCATATATTTTACTTAAATTATATCCAACAGGAGTTAATCCTGTTATTAAATATATTATTACTAATGAACTAAATAGAATTCCAGCTTTTTTAAAAAACTCTTTATTTTTGCTCTTCTTTCCTTTTATTAAACATACCATAATAATTGCAGCAATTAAAATTATTAATCCAAAATATGGTACTTTAGTTCCTATTTCCAAAATTGAATATACTAAAAGAAGTAAAAAAATTATATCTAATATTTTTAATTTTTTATTTAAAAATTCTACTATTATAAATGGAGATAATATACAAATTATAGCTCCTATTTCATTTGCTGAATAGAAAAGTCCTACTGTTCCTATTCTGTCTCCTACTTTATATGTAGGAAAAGCTATTCCTATTATCCTGCAAAAAATAATTGTTATAACATATATCATTAATGATATATTTAAAACTTTTTTATCTATTTTTAGTTTTGTTTCCTTAAAAACTGGAATTAAAGCTACTAATATTATTGGCAAATAAAAATTTTTTACAAGTCCTCTTACTTGATAAAATATAAGATTCATTCCGTTTTCTAGAATATGTGATATAAGGAAGGCTAACATATAAATAAATAATACAGAATAATATATAGTCATGCCTACTTTATATTTTCCCTTTGCTTTATATATTCCGTATAAAGCAATAAAAATCATAAATAATGTTCTTGTTATAATTCCAAAAGTAATTGAAATATCGGTATATGCAA
>CANQRO010000025.1 GCA_947626205.1 uncultured Clostridia bacterium | reverse complement strand
TTAATTCTTTAGTATATAAAATACTTAATCTTTTGAATTAAACCTAAACTTTTTTATAAGTAAAATATAAACTGATTTCATTTTACTTTAGTATTTTAAACATCTTTCGTTTTTTATTTTCTTTTGTTCATTTACATTTTAACTTTACAATTTATCTTTTGTATTTTTTTTAATTTTAACTTTATAATTTATCTTTCGTATTCTTAAAGCTTTATCTTTATAATTTATCTTCTGTATTCTTAAAATTTTATCTTTTGTTTCCTTGTAATCTTTTGTATTTATATAAACTTTTGAAAAGTTATATACCAAGCATAGTCATATTTTCTGCAATTTCGTCTGCTGAAATATTTTCATCACTACTATAATTTTTCCAAGTATCTCTATTCCAAATTTCTAATCTTGTTCCTACTCCGATAATTACTATTTCCTTATCTAAATTTGCATGTTCCCTTAGATTAGCTGGAATTAAAAATCTACCTTGTTTATCAATTTCGCATTCTACTGCTCCAGATAAGAAAAATCTTACGAAGTTTCTCGCGTTTTTTTGTGCCAGTGGTAACGATTTTAATTTTTCTTCAAAGTTAGCCCATTCTGTTTGTGAATATGCAAATAAACATCCATCAAGACCTTTAGTTATAATGAATTTATCTCCGATTTCTTCTCTTAATTTAGATGGCATAATAATTCTACCTTTAACATCTACATTATGCTCATATTCACCTATAAACACTTGGGCTCACCTCTCTTCCTTTTTAAACCACTTTGTACCACTTTCTACCACTTTATCTAAATTTTAATATAACTTTTTTTATTTTGCAAGTATTTTTTTAAAAAAGTTTAATATTTTTTAAAAAAATTTACTTTTTTAATTTTGTAAATTTTAAACGTTAAAAAAAGTACATGAATAACTTCATAAATTATATAATTTTCAATTTATAAATTAGTAAATTGTTACATATTCTCAAAAACATTGCAAAATAATATGAGTTCATATGAAATAATTTAATAAAAATTATGTGAAATATTATAAATAAATTTAATCATCTTACATAATTTTTTAATATTTATTAAAATGTTACTTTTTCTTTGCTACTTTATTGACTTTTGAAAAAAAAGAAGATAAGATATAAGTATTAGAATTGTACAAGTAAATTACGAATTAAAGATGTAGTTTAAAGGAGGTAACTATGGGAGAAGTAATAGTTATTACATCTGGAAAAGGTGGCGTAGGAAAAACCACAACAACAGCAAATTTAGGAGCTGCTCTTGCTATGCAAGGCAAAAAAGTTGCTTTAATAGATACAGATATAGGACTTAGAAACTTAGACGTTGTTATGGGGTTAGAGAATCGAATTGTATATGATATAGTAGATGTTGTTGAAGAAAAGTGTAAATTAAGACAAGCGCTAATAAAGGACAAGCGTTTTAATGAGCTCTTTTTACTTCCAGCTGCTCAAACTAGAGATAAGACAGCTGTAAATGAAATACAAATGAGAGATTTAACAGATAAATTAAAAGAAGAATTTGATTATATTTTAATAGATTGTCCTGCTGGAATTGAACAAGGATTCAAAAATGCAATCGCAGGAGCAAATCGTGCAATTGTAGTTACAACAGCTGAAATTTCAGCAATAAGAGATGCAGATCGTATTATAGGATTATTAGAATCATCTCAAATTAAAAATCCAGAATTAATTGTAAATCGTCTAAAACCAAACATGGTAAAAAAAGGTGAAATGATGGATGTAGACGATATAGTAGATTTATTATCTATAAGTCTTATTGGAGTAGTACCAGATGATGAATATGTTGTTACACAAACTAACAAAGGAGAACCAGTAGTATCAAACCGTAAAGCTCCTTCTGGAAAAGCATATTTAGAAATAGCAAGAAGAGTTTTAGGAGAAAATGTTGAAATAACCATACCTGGTAGGGAGAAAGGATTACTTGCGAAATTAAAAAAGATATTTGGAAAAAATTAATATAGAGTGGAGGAAATAAACATGTTTGAGAGCATAATAAACTTTTTTAAGAAAATCGGAAAACAAGAAAAAGAGCAAGTAAAATCTAAAGATGCAGCAAAAGAGAGATTACATTTAGTTCTTATGCAAGATAGAGCAAACGTATCAGCAGATTTCCTAGATTTAATGAAGCAAGAAATTATCGAAGTAATAAAAAAATACATTGATGTTGATGAAAACGCAATAGATGTAAGACTTACCAACAAATCAAATAGTGACGGAACAACTGGTGCACCAGCTTTATATGCCAATATACCAATTGTTAGCATAAAGGAAGATATAAGAGGAATAAATATAAAAAATGGTTCTGTCAAATCGGATTCTGAACAATCAAAAAAGATTGAAGGAAAAGAAAAAGATAAGGATAATAAACATAATAAGGAAAATACTAATAAGGAAAATACCAATAAAAAAGAGAATAGTGAAGAAAAAGTTAAAGATGAACCTAAAAAAAATACTAAAAATAATGTAGAAGAAAAAAAGGAAAACGAAATTAAAGAGGAAAAAGAAATACATGAAAGCAACGAAAACTCTAGTGTAGAACAAGCACCTCAAGAACAATTATCAGAAAAAACTGAAGAAACAGTTGATAAAGTTGAAAATTCTACTGAAGAAAATAAAGAACAAACAACTAATACATAACCTATTTTAATATAAAGTTTATGTAAGATAATTACATTCTAGAGAGGAGAAAAGTTAGTGTTATCTAACTTAAATACAAAATAATGAAAAGTAAAATGCTAAGAAATGTGGAATGGAGCATATTAATTTGTGCATTAGCATTAGTTGTAATTGGATGTGTTTCACTATATTCAGCAACGCAAGAGACAAATTATGATGAATTAAAAAGGCAAATTCTATGGATTATTATTAGTGTTCCAATAATGATTATTGTTGTATTAATAGATTACAATGTGATTGCAAAATTTTCTCCAATTGCTTATGGAATATTTATAATATTATTAGTAGCAGTATTATTCACAAAATCAGTAAATGGAGCAACAAGCTGGTTCACTATTTCAGACAACTTAAGATTTCAGCCAAGTGAGCTAGCAAAAATTTTTGTTATTATAACATTATCATATGCAATAGTTCAAGTACAAAAAAAGGGACAATCTGAAATAAATAATCCATTAAAATTAATTGCATCACTTAGTATTGTTGCATTACCAGTTTTATTAATTTTATTGCAACCAGATTATGGAACAGCTATTGCTTTTATGATGGCAACAGTTTTAATATTGTTTGCTGCTGGAATAGATAAAAGATATATTATAGGCGCTATATTAATTGTTATAATAGCTATGCCATTAATATACTTTTTTATATTGCCAGAACATGCAAAAACAAGAATAGATGTATTTTTAAATCCAAATTTAGATCCAAGAGGTTCTGGATATAATATTATACAATCAAAATTAGCAATAGGTTCAGGGCAGTTATTTGGGATGGGATTATTAAAAGGAAATCAAACTCAATTAGGGTTTTTATATCCTAAAACAACAGATTTCATTTTTTCAGTAATAGGTGAAGAAATGGGATTAATGGTTGCAGGAGCTATAATTATTCTTTATGTTATATTAATTACAAAATCAATATATGTAGCAAAAACTGCTAAAGATGATTTAGGCTCATATATTGCTATAGGAATTGTAGGGATATTTTTATTTCATATGATAGAAAATATAGGAATGACTATGGGATTGCTTCCAATTACAGGTGTGCCACTTCCATTTGTAAGTTATGGAGGTAGTTCAATGATAACAAACTTTATTTGTATTGGACTACTATTAAATATCAGTGGAAGAAGAAAGAAAACAATATTTATAGACTAAGGAGGACTATATGTTCGTACACCCCTTGAAAATAGGAACAGTGGAATTAGAAAATAACGTCATATTAGCACCAATGGCAGGTATTACAGACCTGCCATTTAGAATAATTGCAAAAAAACAAGGAGCGGGACTTACTTTTACAGAAATGGCTAGTGCAAAAGCTATATACTATAAAGATGATAAGACAAGAAAACTATTAAATTGTAATGGAGAAAAAAAGCCAGTCGGAATACAACTTTTTGGTAGTGATGTAGAATCCTTAGTGTTTGCTGCAAAATATATAAGTAATATGGCTGATATTATAGATATAAATATGGGATGTCCAGCACCTAAAGTTGTAAAAAATGGTGATGGAAGTAAATTACTTCAAAATTTAGATTTAGTTGGCAATATTGTAGAAGAAGTTGTTAAAGTATCTAATAACGTACCTGTAACTGTTAAAATACGAAAAGGATTTACTAAATCAAACACAGTTGCTGTGGAAGCTGCTAAAATTATTGAACAAGCAGGTGCTAGTGCAATTACAATTCATGGAAGAAGCAGAGATGAATTTTTTAGTGGCAATGTAGATTTAGAAATAATTAAAAAAGTAAAAGATAGCGTAAAAATACCTGTTATAGGTAATGGCGATATTATAGACGAAGAAAGTGCTTTAAAAATGTTTCAGTATACAGGCGTAGATGGAATTATGATAGGCAGAGCTAGTATTGGTAATCCATGGATTTTTTCTAAAATTTTATATTATTTACATACTGGCGAAAAATTAAAAGATTTATCTTTAAGTGAAAAGTTAGAAACAATTGAAGAACATATTAATTTAGAGGTAGAAGAAAAAGGCGAAAGAATCGGAATAATGGAATTAAGAAAGCATATGGCACATTATGTAAGAAGTCTACCGAATGCATCAAAAATACGAGAAAAAATAAATCAAATTACCACAAAAGAAGAGCTCATTACCTATTTAAGAGAATGTTTTGAAAGTAATAGCATATAAATAAAAAAGAATAGTAAACTATACTATTCTTTTTTATTTATAGTAAAGTTTTCTATCATGAAAATTTTGTAAATTGTAATACATAATTTTAAATGTATCATATATATTTTTGAATATACCTTTTTAACATACTTTTTTTAACTTTTATTATGTAGTATTTCATTAACATTAAACTTTTAGAGTATTGCAATATTTTATACATTTTGTAATAGGAGTGTGAATGTAAAATTATGAAAAGAAAAAAATTATTAATTATAGTAACCATTTTTATAATTATTATTACAAGTTTAATTTTTATAAAAAATCATAATAAAACCGCAAATTTTGGAAATAATACTAATAAATCTATAAACGATTTAAAAGAATATATTTTAAACTTGAATTCTTACGAAGCAGAAATCACATTACAAGTTACTAGTAATAAAACAGAAAATAAATACAAAATAATACAAAAATATATGTCTCCTAATATTTTTTATCAGGAAGTATTAGAACCTAATTCAATTAATGGATTAATTACAAAATATGATGGTACAAATTTGATTATAGAAAATACACATTTAAATTTAAGTAAAATTTATGAAAATTATCCATATTTAACAGATAATAATTTATGCTTATCAGATTTTATTAAAATGTATAAACAAGATAATCAATCAATTTTAGAAGAAACAGAAAATACTATTTTATTAAAATTAAAAAAGAATTCGTCAAACAGAAAAGATGAAATATTGCAAGTCCTAGAAGTAAGTAAAGAAACAGGTAAACCAATTTCTCTTACAATAGAAGATAAGAACGAAAAAAAGCTAGTATACATATTATATAATGAGATAAAAATTAATAGCCTAAAAAAAGATGATGTACTAGCGTTTACATTAAAAACGAAAAATATAAACATATAAATTCTTATAAACCATGGCTATATTTTATATCTCAAATGAAGTTTAGAATATATCAAATAAAAAACAATAAAAAATGCTAATATTAGGAGTGAAGAAAATGGTAGTCAAAAGAGGAGATATGTTTTATGCTGATTTAAGTCCTGTTGTTGGTTCTGAACAAGGAGGAATTCGACCAGTACTTATTATACAAAACGATATGGGAAATAAATATAGTCCTACAGTTATAGCAGCAGCAATAACATCGCAAACCGGAAAGAGTAAATTACCTACTCACATTGAACTAGGTTCTAAATCATGTGGATTAAAATCCAATTCAGTAGTACTTGCAGAACAAATTAGAACAATAGATAAAAGTAGATTAAAAGAAAAAATTGGTCATATAGACGATAATCAAATAATAGATAAAATTAATAGTGCATTAGGAGTTAGTTTTGGTTTAGATGAATAACACTAAAAAGAATATGCTTTTTAAAAAATAAGCATATTCTTTTTTCTTTTTATACCATTTTGTAGAAAAAGAAAAAATTTTGGATAAAAAATAAATTAACGGAGACAATAAATTTTGATAAAATGCAAAACTTTATATTAACAAAACTTGTACAAATATAAATAGTAGTATTTTATTTAATATTAATTGAAAGGAATGGTATTAAACATGAAAAAGTTTAAAATTTTCTTATTTTTAGGCCTATCACTTATGGCTATAATAATAGCACCAAGTTTTTGTCGTGCTGAAACTATTAGTGTTGGTAGTGACGATGCTTTACGTAATGCTATAACTAACTCTAATGATGGTGATGTACTTTCACTAACTTCAAATATTGCACTAATAAGACCTATTGAAATAGTTGATAAAACTTTAACAATTAATGGTAATGGTTTTACAATAACTAGAAATACAGAGAATTGGTCTGAAAACGGAAGCAATGCTACTTTACTTACCGCAGGTGCTGGTGCAAAGCTTACTTTAACTAACCTTAAATTAACAAACAGCCAAAAATATGGTGTTCAATCTTACAATGGTGGTTATGTAATATTAGATGGTGTAACAATTTCAAATTGTGGTTTTGGTGGTGTATTAGTTAACGCTGGTACAGTTGAAGTTAGAAATTTAGTATTACACAAAAATGGACAAACAACTAATAATGGTATAGAGATAGCAAAAGGATACAGTGTTAATACTGGAGACAATGAACCAACTTTAATTATGAATGGTACACTTTCTTCAAGCGAAAAGGATAATGTTATTTTTGTTGCTATAAATGACAAATTAAGTGAATTTAAAGTTGAAAATACAGAAAGCAGTGAAAATAAAGTTCTTTTAAATGGTAATGAAATTGTTGTAACAGATGCAAATAATGATGTTATATTTACAAGTAAACTACCTGCTGATATAGATGTTGTTGCTGAAGATTATGCGGAAAATGTTGTTGTAACTTTACACGTTGGAGATAAAACTGTACCTGTAAGTGTAATGCCTGGAACAGTTCTTACAAAAGAATTTTTAACAAGTAAAGTAGATTTAGCTAAACTTGGTTTAACTAATACAACTATTGTAGGTTTCTATTCTGATGCAGAATTTAAAACAGCTTTTGATTTTGCTAAAGAAATTACAGCTAATACAGATGTATTCGTTAAAGTTGAAACTAATAAAAAAGATACTACTCCAAAAACAGGTGTTAATGATTACTTTGAATTAGCAGTTATGATAAGTGTTGTTTCTATAATTTCATTAGCAGTATTAAAAAGAAAGGTAGGGTAAAATTAGAATAAATTTTAATTTTATATGAATTATTTTTATAAATAGTATTTCTAAGATAATTAAAAATACTTCATATATAAATTGTATAAAAATATTTTGCCTTATACAGTAATAAGAGTTGCACTATTTTTAGGCAACTCTAAAATATTATTCTAATAACAAATTATATGAATAAATTTAAAAGTTTTTTTAAAGGTTTTATATATACCACCCTACTATTATTGTTTATTTGTTCATCCATTTATATTATTAAATACGGTTATGATACTTATACTACTAAAAAACAAAGTGATTTGCTAAACGATATTAAACTTGATACTGATCATAATATAATTGATGAAAACAACAATTCTTCTAATGATATTAGTCAAAATATAACACCAGAAAAATCTGAAAGAATGTTAAAAGTTGAAGAATTACAAAAAACAAATTCAGACATAGTCGGCTGGATTGAAATTGAAAATACAAACATCAATTATCCTGTTTTACAAGGTACAGATAATGATTTTTATATGAATCATAATTATAAGAAAAACTATTCTAGTAGTGGCGCTATATTTTTAGATAAAAACTATTCTTGGAATCCGCCGAGTAGTAATTTATTAATATATGGTCATAATATGAAAAATGGTACTATGTTTAGAGATTTACTAAAATATAAAAATAAAGACTTTTTTAATAAGCATCCTAACATCAGATTTACTACAAACGAAGAAGATTCCACTTTTGAAATAATAGCAGTATTTAGATCTAAAGTATATTACGAGTCAGATAAAAATGTATTTAAATACTATTATTTTATAAATGCAGAAAATGAAGATGAATTTAATAGTTTTATAAATAATGCTAAAAAAGCTTCTTTATATGATACAATGAAAACTGCTAAATACGGTGAACAATTAATAACTTTATCTACGTGTGCATATCACACTAAAGATGGTAGATTTGTAGTTGTTGCTAAAAAAAGTGGTTAAAAGAAAAGATGCCTCAGTTTTTTAAA
This sequence comes from uncultured Clostridia bacterium, assembly GCA_947626205.1. Taxonomy (GTDB): domain Bacteria; phylum Bacillota; class Clostridia; order TANB77; family CAG-508; genus RGIG8482. Next base: position 8,051 of record CANQRO010000025.1, on the reverse strand, counting down.
ACTTGCGAAACATCTTTTCTTTTTATTTATTTTTTAATTAACTTAGTTTTTTATTAATTAATTTAATTCTAACTAAATAACTTATTGCAATTAAAGTAAATACACCAATTAGCATATATATTACTATATTTGAATGTCCTGTTTTTGGTAATGTTCCTTCTTTTATATCATCTTTACTTGTACTACCTGAACTAGTATTTCCATTAGTTCCTCCACTTCCAGTCTGGTTACTGCCTCCAGAACTTCCAGAACCATTTAATGTTCCACTACTTCCAGAACCGCTTCCTCCAGGAACAATACTTCCGCTTCCAGATCCGCCTTCTCCTCCTCCGGTAGAACCACTTCCTGTGCTATCTTTACTAAGTACTGTTAGTTTAATAGAACTATCATCAGCTGATATATCAGATTCTGCATTAGAACCTGAGAAATTTGTTAGTGTAATTGTAGTCTCCCCTAAAGTAGCATTTTCTTTTACTTTAAATGTAATCGTTCCTATATTTTGTGCTTCTTTTACAACTTCACCATCGTTTGTGTTTCCTGCTATTAGTTTATCTTGATAAAGTGGCGCTTCCCATTTGCTTGTTCCACTTGTTGAAACATATTCTAAGATAGAAGAATCGAAATCTAATTTAGCTGTGTATGCACCGATTCCTTGTTCTCCGCTTTCAATAGCAATATCACTTAGTTGAATAGTAATAGTAACTGTATCTCCTATTTTTACTGAAGAATTATTAACATTTAAAGTTGCTTTGAAGCTATTAGTTGCTGCATATACATTTGATGTAAGTAATAATAATACTGTAATTAGTATTAGCTCAATTAACTTTTTAACCTTTATACTACTTCTCATATTCTTTTTTCTCCTTATTTTATATTATTTAAGTATTGTATATTTAAAATATTACTGTTCATTTGCTTGTTTTAATATTAATTTCTTAATTAATATTAGGTCTGTAGCTGTTATTTGATTATCTTTATTAATGTCTGCTAATTTAAGTTCATCTTCTGATAGAATCCATTCTTGTTTTGCACCTGCTACTAAATGTCTTTTTACTAATAATAAATCTGTAGCTGTTATTTTACCATCATTGTTTATATCGCCAACTTCATTTTCGTCTTGTTGTTCTTCAGAAATCCAATCTACATTTGCTACTGCTTTTCCCGTATTACCAGCCGCATCTACAAATTCAAAAGTGAATTCTCCGTTTTTATCAAACGTATATTGATCATTCATATTGTTATTTGTAATTACTATATCTTCACTTTCATTTGTTAGATATGCTGTTACAGGTCCATTTGTAGCTTCATTTGTACTGTATCTAACTTCAGCTGTAGGTGCGGTTTTATCTATCCAATTTACATTTGCTGTATGCTCTTGTAAATCTGAATCATCTTCATCTGAAGCATCTTTGTACTTGAATGTAAAATAGTTATTTTCTTCAAATTTAAAATTATTAGCAGCATTGTTATTTACAATCTTTGCAGCTACTAGTCCTTTAGCATCTATTACATATGGGTTAATTGTAGCTACAACGTCTTGGTTTGTAATATTTGCAATATCATAAGAGATGTCACTTGCTATAATTTTGTTATCTTCTAAATATTCAGCTTTTATACTCTTATAAGCAATATTACTTGCTTTATCAAGAAGTTTAAACTCGTAGTTTCCACTATTTTCAAAAGTATATTCTAGAGGATTTGTTTTTACTTTATCTAATCTTCTAAGAATTTCTTTTTCTGCATCTGATACTTCTACTGGAGATCCAAACTCATTAAGGAATTCTTCTTCGCTTAATTCTCCATTTGTTAATGATGCAACATAGGTATCAACATTTGAAACTTGACCAGTTGTATTTTTATATGTTGTTTTTGTAATGTTTCCATCATTGTCTAATTCAACTATTTTATAAATTTCGCCTGTTTCATCTATGAATGAAATTTTTGATACTTTTTTATTTTCATTAACTTCAATATAACTTACTTTATTATCGTTTTGATCTAATAGATAAACATCTTCACTTATACTACTTAAAATAATAGATAATCTCTTTTCTGCATCTAAGTTGTAATCTACATTAGCGTCTGGGCTACTTCTATCAATCCAAGTAACTTCGGCAGTTTCAGAACCTTTATTTCCATTTTTATCTTCAAACTCAAATGTAAATTTACCATTCTCTTTAAATACATAAGTATCGTTTCCACCATTATTAGTTATTGTAATTTCTGTACTTGGATTAATAAGTCTTGCAATTACATAATCACTTGTTGGCTCTTTTGTACTGTAATAAATACTTGCTGTTGGTTTAGTTGTATCTATTTTTGTTGTATCTTCATATATATTTACCATTGATATTGCTGCAAATAAATCATAAGTTGTGATGTCTAATTTTACATATTGAGCATATATACTATCTTCAAAGTCAATTATTCTCCAATCGCCATATGTTGAACTATCAAGATTTTCTATTTTTCCTGCCTCAGTCCAATTTTCAGCATCTTCACTTACAGAAACTATTAAGCTTTTTATACCATCACGGTCACCTGCTTTATATTTCTTTTCAATGAATTCTAGAGCAGATACATATTTTGGCTTATTTAATTTTATAATAATTTGTGCATTCTCTACGTCGTCCTTTGTAAGATCATATTTGAAATTTGAATGCCATAATGTATTTTTATTTCCATCAATCATATTTTCAGCATAATGAGGTCTTGCAGAATCTTCTGATTGAGTATTTTGTGAATATATTTCCATATCTGAAACACTTATATATTTTCTATCCTCTTCTTCAGTGTTTGGTGTGAATATATAAATTTCAGATTCTGAACTTGAAAGCTTTGTTCCTGTTGGTTTTTGTCTTACTTGTATATATTTTTCTCCTGTTAAATCTGGAGATTGTACTCCATATGATACCCACTCACTTGATTCATGAGTTTTAGGATCTATATATCTCCAATCTGTATTTAAGTTTACACCTATAAGACGATTTTCTAAGTCATTTGCGTAAACATTCTCTAATGGTTGTTGTTCTTCAATATCTATTTTATAAATATTAGCTTCTGAACGAGTTGCTCCAACTATGTTGATGCAAATATCAGATTCTGCTGTAATACTTGCTATTTCTTGTCTTGATAATTGCCATTTATGTGGTTTATCTGGTTCGAAAGATACTTCTTTCCATGTTTTTTGTCCGTCTAAGCTATATTCCCAACGAACACCAGTATTATCAAAACGACTTGATAATACAATTTTTCCTGCATCTGCTCCATCAAATGAGAAGCTAGCAAGTGTTGTATCAGTTTGACCAAGTAAGTATTTAGCAACTGTTCTTGTAATACTTGGTTGCATTACATCTAGTTTTTTACTAGTATCTTCTTTTCCTTCAGCTGTTAAACCATATGTTGTTCCTTCATTTAATAATTTTGTTTCTAATATTGTAAAATTAAATGAATATTTTACACTTGTAAACATTGGAGCAATTTGATCCAATAAGTTTTTCATTGGCAATGGGAATGCCTTAAGTGCTTCTCCTAAGTCTGTTGCTAGTTTATAGTAATCTTCTTCTGTTTTATTTCCTGCTTTGTATGTATTTATTAATCCCCACCATGCATCAATGTTTATTTTTTGTACTTCTAGTGCTTTTTTGTATATTTCTTCTTGTTTTGCAAGATTTCCTTTATATAAATCTGCTGTCATAATAATTTTTTCAGATTTTTCATAGTTTGCATTATCATTTAAAGCCTCTTGTGATAGCATCATATATGTTGCAGCATAACCGCTAACATAGCTATCGCTACCCCAACCAAGTGGCATTCTAGTACCCATTTTTTCTGATTTTCCAGATTGAGCCCAACCTGAAACATCGTTATCTAGAGTCCAATATCCTCTACCTTCTGCATCTTTTCTATAATAAATAATTGCTGCGTGTCCTGGTTGACCTACAACTGAAGCTGGTGTACCATGTGCTGCACGAATGTGGCATCCTAATTTTGATATACCACCACAAACAGCTCCTGTTTCTTTTACGTCATTTCTCATACTCATCCATGCTTTATATACATGGTCTGTTTCAGTACTATATGTTACTCCATAGATACTAAATATTCCTTCAAACCATTCATCCCAGTGTTTCTTAGCTGCTTCTGATTGGTCATGGAAGATTGGATCTTCAAAATTTGGCCAGATATAAGCAATATATGTATGTGGTTGTAAATATTTTTCTTCTTGACCAGGGTTAGCATCTATTCTTTTTTGTGTATATGCGTTTAACCAAATAAGCTCTTCGTCATCTGTAATGTTATTCATTACATAACGCATTTCTTCAACTGTTAATGCTTCAAACCATGGTGTATGATCTTGTACTGGAGTAACACCATCCTCTTTTAATTTTGGAGTAATAGTTTTACCATCTTCTGATACATTTCTTGCTACTATAAATTTTCCTCCAGTATATAATTCTTTATATATTCTGTAACGTTCTACAGAATCTGATCTATTACTTGGGTGATCTATTTGTGCCCAATATCCAACTTTTGTTGCATGTGTTAACGAAAGTGAAATTGCCATTTTCTTAAATACTTCTCCCCTTGTTAAACCTGGGCACCATTTATTATTAGTTGGTGTTGGGTCTTCGAAATCTCCCTTATATGTTTTATATAATCTAGAAAGCTCTTTTATTGAATTATAATAACTTCCACCATCTGGCTCTCCACCTAATACATATAAACGAAGATTTTTTATATCTCCCATTAACCATTCTACTGCATCTTTATAATCTTCATCTTGGTTAACAATTGCTTGTAAAAGATTATATCCAACGTTGTTTACAAAAGTTCTTTTCAATAATATTAATTCATTTTGTTCAGTAAGTTGTTCATCCAAAGTTTTATCTTTTAAATCTTTATCATATTCTTCTACTGTTTTTATGAAGTCTACATCTTCTGCTCTTTTTTCTTCATATCCACTTTTATATAACTTTGCATTTGCATAAACAGAGTGGTCTGATGAGTTGCTTCCATATTGATCAGCTTCTAGTTTTAAGAATTTTGCATCTCCAAGTGCTACTTCTACGAATTCTGCATTACTATTTCCTTTTAATACTTTTGAATCTACATTGCTTTTTAACTCCCACTCATTTCCATCTTTTGATGTATATATTGCAAATTTAACACCGTTTCCGTTGTTTCCACGGCTTTCATCTACACCTACGAATGCACTAAAATAATCATAAGATTCTTCACTAATATCATATATTAGTGTTGATGTTGCATGGGCAGATATACCTTTTAGGAAATATGTTTTTTCTCCATTTAATAATAAGGTAATTAGTCCATGGTTATATTGAGTTTCTAAGTTACTATCTAATGTAATACTTCCCCATCCTACTGATGATTTAGCTCTATCATATTCTATATCAGATAGATATTTACACATACCTTCAACTTCGCTGTTTTTAGATATATAGTATTTTCCTTCTGTTTCTTCCATTTTTTCGGGCTCGTTTACTTCAAGTAAGCCTAAACTTTCTACAGTGTTTTTAAATGGTAAAAATAATATTGATAATAAAATGAGACTAGTAATTACAATAAATAATAACTTCTCTTTTTTTATTCCTAATATTGTTTTCACTAAAATACCCCCCCTTTTTACACATAATCACTATTATTATAGCATATTTTGCTAATTTTGTAAATATATTTCAAGGCTTTTAGCCATTTAAACGCTATAATTTATTGGTTTGCCAATTTCATTGATAACAATTTTGAAATTCCGTTTTCTTGCATTGTTATACCATAAACGGTATCTGCTACTTCCATTGTTCCTTTTCTATGTGTGATAACTAAAAATTGTGTATTGTTTGTAAAATTCTTTAAATAATCTGCAAATCTATATACATTAACATCATCTAAAGCCGCTTCAATTTCATCTAGAACACAGAATGGAGCTGGATTAATTTTTAAAATTGCAAACAATAAAGCTATTGCTGTAAATGCTTTTTCTCCTCCAGATAGAAGACTCATATTTTGTAGTTTTTTTCCTGGTGGCTGTACTTGTATTTCAATTCCACATTCCAATATATTCTCTGGATCTGTAAGAATTAATTCTGCTTTTCCTCCACCAAATAATTGTTTAAATACCTCTCCAAAATTTATATTTATCTGTTTAAATTGCTCTTCAAACTGTTCTTTCATCGTATCTGTCATTTCTTGAATTACTTTTTTAAGTTTTGTTATTGAATTCTCTAAGTCTAAACGTTGCTCACACATAAAGTCGTATCTTGATTTCGTTTGTTTATACTCTTCAATTGAATCTATATTTATGCTTCCTAAGTCCTTTATTTCATTTCTAAAACGATTAACTTGTTTTGTTGTTTCTGATATATTCGATGGCCTTTGATAATCTGATACTTGGTTTGGTGTTACTTCGTATTCTTCCCACATTTTATTTATAATGTCTTCTATATCTTGCTCTAACTTAGTTTTCTTTACGTCAAGTTTCAATAATTCTGCTTTTAAATCCTCTATTACATGAAATTCATTTGTAATTTCTGATTCAATACTAGATAACTTCTCATTTTTTTCTTGTCTTGATGTTTTAAGCTCTTGAACCTTTTCTCCACTATTAGAAACTTCTTCTTTAATTTTATTTATATTTTCTTCTAAATCTTTTATTTTAGTTTCCATTTCAGTGTTGTCTTTTTTAATATCTTCTATTTGAACCTTTTTATTTTCGTTGCTATTTACACAATTTTGTATATCTATATTTATTCTTTCTACCATTTCATCTATTGATGTGTTACTCTCATCAAAAGAAGATACAGATATTTTTAAATTCGTTATATCGAAATTTAAATCATCTATATATTTTTGATTATCTTTATTTAATAATGAAAATTGATTTATTTCATTTTGCAAGCTTTCTATTTGATTAGATAATTCATTAATTTTTGTCTCTTTTTCATTCTTTTCTTTTTGAAGTTCTTCTTTTTTAGAAACATTTTCTGTTTGTTCTAATTTAAGCTTCTCTAATCTTTTTTCTATTTTTGAGATATTTTCATCAATCGCAACTATTTTTTGCTTTTCAGTAGCATATGATATGTCTATCTCTTTTAAACTCATTTCTAATGCTTCTACTTCATCTAATAGATTTTCAATACTTTTTAGAAATTCCTCTTTTTGCTTTTTCTCTTTTTGTATATTCTTAGAAATGTTTTTTAATTCCTTTTCTAAATCTTCTATCTCTCTTGTTCTTCCTAATATATTTACTGTTTTAGTTTGAACAGATCCTCCTGTAATTCCTCCTGATGGATTTAAAATATCCCCCTTTAGGGTAACTATTTTAAAACTGTAATGATTTTGTTTTGCCAACTTTATTGCATTCTCCATATCATCAACAATTACAGTTCTTCCTAATAAATTTAGCACAATTTGTTCGTATTTTTTATCTACTTTTATTAAATCAACTGCTATTCCTATAATTCCTTTAATTCCCTTATCGTTTATTTTCTCAAGTTTTTTACCTGTTACAGAAGTAATAGGCAAAAACGTTGCTCGACCTAAATTATTTGTTCTTAAATGTTCTACTAATTTTTTTGCAACATCTTCATTTTCTGTTACAAGATTTTGCAAACTTGCACCTAAGCTCATTTCAATAGCTGTTTCGTACTGTTTTTCTACTGTTATTAAATTGCTAAGTACACCATTTAATCCTTTTTTTAATTCTATATTTTTATCGCAGTCTAATAAAAGGCTCTTTACACTTCTTGTATAACCTTCTTTTTCTTTTTCTGTCTCTTGCAAGAATTTTAATCTTGAAGATTTTATACGTTCTTCATTTTCGTAATTTTGAATCTTTAATTCATAAGAATTGATCTTGGCATTTGCCTCATCTTTCTTTTTATTTGCATCTTCTAATGATTTCATAATAGAATTTCTTTTTGCTTCTATTTCATTAGAAACTTTAGATATATCTTCTTTAGTAAAACGACTGCTATCTAATTCTCTAATTGCTAGTTGGATTTCATTTTTAAGTGCTGAATCTCTTTTTTCAA
>CANQRO010000024.1 GCA_947626205.1 uncultured Clostridia bacterium | reverse complement strand
TATAAAAGGAGAATGGCAATAAAAATGATAGTAGAAAACGGAAAATTTTATTTTATAAATGATGAATTTTTGGGCATGGTGAAAAAGTTTGGACAAGTTTCACGAAACCATTGGTAAATTTATTAGTTAGATTTGCAAAAAATTTGATATGGGTGCAGAATATAATTTAATTCGAGATTTTGAAAAAGAAACTAAAATTTTCTTAGATGCTGAAAAACAAATAAAGAATGAGAAAAGAGAAAAAGAGTGAGATTTAGAAATATAAAATATTATGTATAATTTATATAAAAGTTACGTAAATCAAATCATTGAAAAACAATTATTTCTTTGTTATAATTTGCAATATAAGATAAAATATGGAGAATGAAATGAATAATCAAAAACTTGGAAAAAATGCGATATGTCTGATTGGCAGTGATTTAATATATACAATAACTGAATTGTTTGCAAATACATTTTTAGTCGCATACTTGTTAAAAATAACAAATGAAAATATTACTCAAGTATCAGTATATTATATGATAATTAATATAATACATGCAGTTGGTTCCATATTAATAGGAAAATTTATAAAAAACGAAAAATATAGTAAGACAAGAATCTTATCTATTGGAATAATTATAAGAGCAATATTTATATTATTTATAGTAATATTTGGCAATAGATTAACAGAAATTTTCATAGTAGTTGCAATTTTTTGTGGTATATCAGAAACATTATATTGGTCAACACACGAGATGATATTTGTAGGTATAACAAATAATAGTAATAGAAAAAGTTATATGGCAACTAAAAAAATTTTTAGTACCATAGTTCAAATTATTGTACCAATTGTTTTGGGTTCTACAATAGAATTATATTCATTTACTAAGATAGCTATATATGTATTAACATTATCCATAATTCAAATATTTATATCTATGCAAATAAAAATAAATAAGAAAGATAATGTTGAAAAAGAAAAATTTAGTTTAAAGAATTATATAAGTAATATAAAAAATAAAAGAGAGCTAAAGGTACATAAATATTATAAATCAAATTTGTTATATGGAATCATAGAAGACCCAATGAAGACACTTGTAACGATTATTACAATAATGACATTTAAAACATCTATTAACTTAGGAATTATAACAACTATAATCTCAATATTTCAAATAGTAGCTATGTATTTGTATAAAAAGTATTTCAATAAATATAACGCTAAATATGTATTGTTTGTAATTTCTGCTATGATATTTATAGGTGCTATTGGTTTGGTTATAGATATAGGAAAATTTACACTAATAATCTACAATTTTGCTTGTACAATTGGATTATATATTTTTGATGCAATATATAATACTAAAAAGGGAAATTTGATAAAAGAATCTAATATTGAAGAATATGATGTAGAACATGTAATGCTTAATTCGACTCTAACTAGTCTATCAAGATTTATTGGTTTTGCACTAATTTTAATTGTAGGATTACTAAATAATATGATAATTTTTAAAGGATTATTAGTAGTGATGGCTATATTAGTGTTGTTATATTCTAAACTAATATTAGATATTGAAAAACAGTAGAATAAAAATATATAGAATCTAGTAAAAAGTAATATTAATTATAACTTTTTAAATATAATTTTATAGCCATATCAAACTAATTTTTGATATGACCTAAATTTATTTACTTTTCCAATATGTATCACTTAAATTTTTCAAGTTAATTTTAAAATTTTCTAATTGTTCATCTTCATAAGTATCTCTTAAATTTCTACTTTTCTGATTTGGATTACTGCTAGTAGTTAAAAAACTAATGATGTTCTAAAAATAAGCTTTTTACCTCATTCCAAAAAGTTCAAAATAAAATATGAATAATAGAAACTCTCTATGAATACAATGTAGAAAAACAACGTATTCGTGTAAGGGGGTTTTTCATTTGGGAAAAATATACATCGAAGAACGTGCAGTAAATTTAGCACAGTATATTATAGATAGTGGAGATACAGTAAGAGGAACAGCTAAAAAATTTGGAATTTCAAAATCTACAGTACATAAAGATGTAAGTGAAAGACTACAAAAGATAAACCCTGTGTTAGCACTAGAAGTTAGAAAAATATTAGATGAAAATAAGGCAGAAAGACACATAAGAGGTGGAATGGCAACGAAATTAAAATATAGTCACGATAAAGAAAAACATGTTATATAGAGAAAAGACACATCTAAGCGATGTGCCTTTTTTCTATTATGATACGAATATTAAAGTATGTACATAATGCATTTTTTCAACTAACTATTGCATAAATTTACAAAAAATGGTATAATTTTATTAGTTATGTAAACGGAGGTTAGAAATGATTATTTATAATGGAAAATTAAGAATTGAATTAGACGAAGACATTGAGACATTAAACAAAGAGATAAAGCAATTAAAAGAGTTAAAACAAGAAATTATAAAATCACCAACTTATATCCTATTAGATGGTAAAACACAAATGTTAGATGACCAATCTCAACAAAAACAAGAAATAAGATCAAGATTACAACATACTAAAAATGTAGCTAGTATTGCTAAAAGAATTATAGCTAAAATTTATGATATGTGTTCTATAAAAGAAATTTCAGATACCGAGCTATTTAAATTAAATAAACAAAGAGCTGGACTATATACTGAGATTATAGCATTATCACATGATTTAGGACATACACCATTCGGACATTCTGGAGAAGCTGTACTTAATGAATTTATACAATCTATTGATAATAAAGAATACATTAAAAGAATTTTACAAGTTAGAAAAGAATGTTTTGGAGAGGAATACGAAGAAAACCAAGGACATACAGAGGACTTTGATGGTAGATTAAGTTTTGAACATAATGAGCAAAGTGCAATTGAATTCTTAAATATCATTTCAAATAGTAAAAATGATTATAGTAAAATAAATACTAAAAGAATTATAAATGGAATTTTATCACATAGTATTACTAGGGTACCTGAAGCTCCAAGTGATTTGATTGCACAAATAGTAAGACAAACAGATAAAATTGAATATAGAAATAAAGATTATGAAGAAATAATGTCATATATAAAATTTGGAGAAGACGAAGAAGATTTAAGAGAATATCAGGCCTTATCAGTAGAACAAAGAATAAGACAGATTATAGAAGATATCTCAAAAGAAGCAATAGAAAAAGGAAGTATAGAAGATGATAATAATGCTTTAAAAATGTGTAAAAAACTACGAAAAAAATATCAGAATGTAATATATTTTCTAACAGAAGAGGGAAAAAGAAGTTATTTAACAGGAGATAATCGTGAAAGACAACAAGTAATATTTAAGAAGTTATTAACTTACTATTATGAACATCAGGATAGAATACCAACAAAATCTTTATCATACAATAATCCAATTTCAAATACTAATAGTAATGTTAGAATGATAACTTTTAATCGATTAAAATTAAAAGGAATTACACCAGTAGAGCTAGCAATAAAATATGTAAATTCGTTTACAAATAAAGAATGTATGAATCAATATTTAAGATTAGTACAAGAAAGAATTTTAAGAGGAGAAGGTTATGGAATAGAACCAATAACTGAAGAAGAAATAGAAGAACGAAAAATGATACAAATAAAAGAGCAGGTTGATAAAATTAGAGCAAAAGACATGTATAAGGGAATGGAAGCACATACATATCAAGAATACGTAAAAATGCTACAATTAAGAAATAAAAGATTTTATGAAAATGATTTAACAGATGAAGCGAAAGAAATTATAGAAAGAAATAGAATTTTACATCAAGAAGAAAATGAAAAAGATAAATTATTGTGGGATATGCTAAGAAAAGCAGATGAATCAAGAAAACAAAAAAGTGACAAAAATCCAATATCACCTGGCAATCAAGATGAAGAGCAACGTTAAAAAATGTAGTAATGTAATATAAATATTTTAAACCTTAGATTTTTTAATAAATATATGTGTTAGAAAATCTAAGGTTTGCTTTTTTCACCAATCAACAAAATTCGACATATTATAAAATGAACCAATAATTTTGCTATGAGGTGAAAGTAATGGAAAAAATAAAAGAAGGAGATATCGTAGGAAGAAAGTCCTATGGTAGAGATATTTTATTTACGGTTGAAAAAATAATAAACAAAAAAGATGGAAAATCAATTGCAATTCTTAAAGGAATTATTATGAGAATTGAAGCTGATTCAGACTTAGATGATTTAGTATTGATGGGAAAGACACAAGTTGAAAATACTATGAGAAGTTTAGAAGTTAAACTAGAGGATAAAATAAAAAAATGCGTAAAAAAGCAAAAAAACATAAAAAAACCTTTTTTCAAAAGAGGAATATTTGATTATATTTCACAAGAAGAAACAGGTAAAATATTACATTTAGATGGTGATAAACGATACAGTGATAAATCTAATAAATATTATAAGAAATTACAATTAAATGCTATTGTTAGAAATGTACCAGAAAATAGACAAGAATATGTTGTAATGGATTTATTAAATAGATATAATCCAGATATACTTGTAATTACGGGACATGATGGCATGATAAAAAATGGAACTGGATATAACGATATATATAATTATCGTAATTCAAAATATTTTATAAATACAGTAAGAGAAGCAAAAAAATGGGTAAATAAAACGGGAAAGGAACTTGTTATATTTGCTGGAGCTTGCCAAAGCTATTATGAGGCATTAGTGGCTGCAGGAGCAAATTTTGCTTCTTCTCCGGCAAGAGTATTAATAGATTTTATGGATCCGTTAGTTGTAGCAGAAAAAGTTGCAACTACTGAAGACTATAAATATATTACAATAAATGATATTGCTGATGAATTAAGAGATGGAACAAAAGGAATAAGTGGAATAGGAGCAAGAGGAAAAAAATTCACTAAAAAAGCTAAAAAGAGTTGATAAATATATGATAAATATACGTTAGTAATACTATAAAAATAAATAAACACAATGTTGTAATATTTTTGCAACATTAATGTTACAAAAACGTAACAAATCCTTAAAAACATTGCAAATACTGCTTGAACACTGCTTGACACAATCTTTCTTTTTTTGACATTTTACTATGAAGATGATATAATCACAGCATAATAGTGAAGTGGGTGATCAAATGATTTACAAGGATGATTTTACGAATTTAAAAACGGACATTGCGGAAAACATTGGACAAAAGATAATAGTAAAAGGCACATTAGGAAGAAGTAAATATTTTGAGAAAGAAGCTACAATTGAAAAAGCGTATCCCAACTTATTTATTGTAAAATACGATGAAAATGATAGAAATGTAACATATAGTTACACAGATGTATTAACAAGGACTGTTGAAGTACAATTATTTGATGGAGAAAACTTTAATCCCATTATTCCTCCACCTGTAGAAACAAAAAGACATAAAAATTTATAAAAAATTCCTAAATATTAGGAATTTTTTTTTGTCCTCTTCATATACATTACATATAAAACAATAGAAAGAGGGGGAAAAATATGCAAATAGATACGACGAAGGAAACTTTATGTATTAACAAAATTGTAGGTAAAAAAAGTGAAATAATAATGGTTGAAAGGGACATAATAGTTCCAGATATAAAACCTGATTTATTAAACATAATAAATACAACAGGTAATGTATGTATTTACAAAAAAGAAGTATTAGAGGGTAAAGTAAGACTAGATGGAGAAGTAAATGTATATGTAATGTATATAGCAGATAATGAAGAATCATCATTAAGAGGATTATCTACATCAATAGATTTTACAGAAATAATAGATTTCGATAATTGTAATGAAAATATGAGTTTAGATGAAAACCTATTTATAAAATCTTTAGAATGTAAGATATTAAATGGAAGAAAAATGAATATAAAAGCAAATTTACAATTTGATGGTACAATATATTCAAACGAAACAGTAGAAATTATAAAAGAGATTAATAATCTAGATGATATACAATCATTAGAAACAGAACTTGTAGTTAATTCTTTAGTAGGAGAAGGAACACAAAAAACATCTGCAAAAGATACTATAATGATAGAAAACATAGATAATCTGGCTGAAATCTTAAAAGTAGACTTAAGTATTACAAATAAAGATCTAAAAATTAGTTATAACAAAGTATTAGGAAAAGCCGATGTTTCAGTAAAAATAATGTACCTTACAGAAGATAATGGAGTTAAAGTAGTAGAAAGTAAAATACCTATAATGGGATTTGTAGATATAGAAAATGTATCAGAAGAAAATATTTGTGATATGAAATATAAGTTAAAAAATGTTATAATAAAACCATCGCCACAAGAAGAACATTCTATTTATGTTGAAGTAGAACTTGAACTAGTATGTAGAGCATATGAAAATAAAAACATAAGAATTATACAAGACTTATATAGTCCAAGTGAATCCTTAACATTTGAGCCGAAATGTATAAATACAATGTCTCAAAAGAAATGTATAAAAGATATGTGCAAAATACAACAAAAGATTTCAGCATCAGATATTAGTACAAATCAAATTTATGATGTAGAAATCACACCAAACATATTAGAACAAAAAATAGCTAACTCAAAAGTTATGCTTGAGGGAGAAATAAATTTAAAATTCATATATGCATTAAATAGAGGAGTATCTATAAAAGAAGTAAAACTTCCATTTGAACATAGTATAGAAACAGAAAATATAGATTTAAGTGCTAATATAGAAACAAACATAGAAATAGCATCTAATAATTTTGTAGTAGGAACAGATGAAATGATTGATGCTAAAATAGATTTAGTATTTTCTTTAGATGTTTTAGTAAATACAACAATAAACATGATTGATAAAATAAACGTAGATGAAACAAGAAGTAAAGAAATTTATAGTATAATTATTTACTTTGTAAAGCCAGGTGACACATTGTGGAAAATTGCAAAAGAATTTAGAAGTACAGTAGATGACATAGCGAGAGTAAATAAAATAGAAGATAAAGATAAGATTTCTTCAGGACAGCAATTATTTATTCCAAAATATGTATACACAAAAAGAAAAGTTAGTGCATAAAATAGAATAGGGAAAAGACCAAAAGGATAAAACACCTTTTGGTCTTTTATCTAATATAGAATAGTTATCAAAATAATACATAAAGTAAGGAGTAAAATTAGATGATGGCTAGCATATATAAAAGAAATAGGATACATTTACCAAAGATAGTATTTAATAATTTTAAAGGAACAAATACAGAAAAAACAAATAAGAAACTTAAGTTTTTTACAATTTTTATTATTGGTGTTTTGACATTCGTATGGTTAACAAAAGCAGTAGAACCAATATACGAGACTGTATGTAAGGAAAAAGCAAAAAGTATAGCAACAATTATATGTAATGAAGAATCAACCAATATTATAAAACAATATAAATATGAAGACTTTATTACAATTCATAAAGATAAAGATGATAATATAATTATGGTAGAATCAAATATAAAACCAATAAATTTAGTTATTTCTGATGTTGGCGAAAAAATTCAACAAAAAATAAACAACATAGAAAATGAAAGAATTTATATAAAATTAGGTAGTATTACTGGAAGTAAGCTCCTATCTGGATTAGGTCCTAGTATTCCTATTAAAGTATCTTTAGTAGGAAATGTAGAAACAGATTTAAGAAGTGAGTTTGAACAGAAGGGCATTAACCAAACTATACATCGTATATATTTACAAGTAGATTGTAAAGTAAATATATTAACACCGTCTAAAACAATGGAAGAGTCAATATCAAACCAAGTACTAATTGCAGAAAATATTATAGTGGGAAAAATACCTAATACATATTATAACTTAGAAGGAATAGGCACAGACAATTTGTTAGATGTAGTAGAATAAACAAAATACATAATTTTAAAAATGGTAAAATTAAATTACCATTTTTAAAATTAAAATAAATCTAAAAAACATATTGCTATTTTTTAGAAGGTGTAATATAATTGTAATGATTTTGTAATAAACGGGAAATAATATGAAAAATACTGTAGAAAGGAAGAATGCAATGTTTGGTTTTGGACAAGATATAGGAATTGATTTAGGTACAGCCACAGTTATAGCATATGTTAAAGGAAAAGGAATAGTTTTAAGAGAACCATCTGTTGTAGCAATTGATAATCACACAAAAGAAGTATTAGCAGTTGGACAAGAAGCTAGAAGAATGCTTGGTAGAACACCAGGTAATATTGTAGCAACAAGACCATTAAAAGATGGTGTTATTTCGGATTATACAGTAACTGAAAAAATGTTAAAACATTTTATTAACAAAGTATGCGGAAAATTTATTTTTGCACCAAGAATAATGATATGTATTCCATCTCAAGTTACAGAGGTTGAAAGAAAAGCTGTAATAGATGCAGCTTCGCAAGCAGGAGCAAGGAAAGTATATTTAATAGAAGAACCAATTGCAGCAGCAATTGGAGCTGGAATAGATATATCTAGACCTTGTGGAAACATGATAGTAGATATAGGTGGAGGAACAACAGATATTGCTGTTATTTCACTTGGAGGAAGCGTTGTTAGTACATCATTAAAAGTTGCAGGAGATAAATTTGACGAGGCTATAGTAAAATATATTAAGAAAAAACATAACATTATGATTGGCGAACGAACAGCCGAAGACTTAAAAGTAAATATTGGTTGTGTTTATCCTAAAATACAAGATGTTGAAATGGATATTAGAGGAAGAGACTTAACAACAGGATTACCAAAAAATATAACAATTTATTCTAGCGAGATGATGGAGGCATTAACAGAGCCAGCAATGATGATTGTGGATGCAGTTCATTCTGTATTAGAAAAAACACCACCAGAATTAGCTGCAGATATCAGTGATAGAGGAATTTACATGACAGGTGGAGGATGTTTAGTAGACGGTTTAGATAAACTTCTTCAAGAAAAAACAGGAATCAATGTTATGATTGCAGAAGATGCAGTATCTTGTGTAGCTTTAGGAACAGGAAAAGCATTAGATAACTTAGATTCATTAGATGGAAAAAGTAGATAAGTTTGTACTGGGCGAGAAGTTAACTTCCGCCCAATATTTATAGGAGAAAATAAAATGGAAAAAAGGAAAGTAGCATTTTGTACATTACGGTTGTAAAGTAAATCAATATGAGACTAATGCAATGAAGCAAAAGTTTCAAGAACAAAATTATGAAATAGTAGATTTTGATGATATAGCTGACGTTTATGTAATAAATACATGTACAGTAACTAATATGTCAGATAGAAAATCTAGACAAATGATAAGAAAAGCTAAAGAAAAAAATAAAAATTCTATATTATTAGTAACTGGTTGTTATGCACAAATAGCAAAAGAAGAATTAGAAAATATAAAAGAAATAGATATTGTACTAGGAAACCAAGAAAAGAAAGACATATTTAAATATATAAAAGAATATCAAACAGTGAAAAAAGAAAGTGTATCGGACATACTTCATGAACAAGAATTCCCTGAATTTGGTGTAATTACATATACAGATAAAACAAGAGCTTTTATAAAAGTACAAGATGGATGCGATAGATTTTGTTCATATTGTATAATACCTTTTGCTAGAGGAAGAGTACGTAGCAGAAAAATAGAAGATGTAATTCGTGAGATAAAAGAAATTGCAAAGAATGGAATAAAAGAAGTAGTTATTACAGGTATACATTTAGCATCTTATGGTAAAGACCAAAACGAAAGTAATTTATTAATCGAATTGTTAAAACAAGTAAATGAGATACCTGGAATACAAAGAATTAGATTAGGTTCATTAGAACCAACTCTCATGAAAGAAGAATTTATAAAAGAGTTATCTAAAATAGAAAAAATTTGCAATCAGTTTCATTTATCTTTACAAAGTGGATGTAATGACACTTTAAAAAGAATGAATAGGCAATATACAAAAGAAGAATTTGAAGATGGAATTAATAATATAAAAAAATACTTTGAAGATGTAATTTTAACAACAGATATAATTGTTGGATTCCCAGGGGAAACTGAAAAAGAATTTAACGAGACATACGATTTTTTAAAGAAGATACATTTTTACAAAATGCACGTATTTAAATATTCACAAAGAAAAGGAACAAAGGCATCAGAAATGCCAAATCAAATTTCTGCACAAATAAAAGAAATTAGAAGCAAAAAACTAATAGAACTTTCTAAAAAGAATCAAAATGAAGAAAATAAAAAATATATTGGAAAAGAAGTAGAAGTGTTACTAGAAGAACCAGAAGGAAGTTATATAAAAGGACATACAAGTAATTACATTATGGTATATGTAAAAAGAGACGAATCTATTAAAGAAAATACTATAAGAAGAGTAAAAATAATAGATATTCGTGAAGAAGCTTTAATAGGAGATGCATGCTAAAATAAGTTAAGATGATGATAAAACTTAAAATTACAATTTTGTAATAAAAACGTAACGGAAACTTAATATAAAAATTTTAAAATTCTATTGATAAATATATTGTTATATAGTATAAATATGTTAAAGTATTTAACAAATACAAAGGAGGAAATAAAGATATGAGTGAGAAAATAATGGGTGGAGTAGAAACAGATTTTGCAGCAGAATCAGCATTACCAGCAAAAGTAGGATTTTGGCCAAAAGTTAAAGCATTTTTATTTCAAGAAATAAAAGTTGAATTAACACCAGCTCAACAAAAATTTGAAGATGATTTAAATGATTTCTTACATATAGAGCTTACATGGCAAGACTTTCATGATTTCTTATTTCAAGAAATTACATTTGGAAAAAAGAAAAACAAATAAATAAAAAGGACTTTATTGGATATTGTTATAATTCAATAAAGTCTTTTTTATGTGAATGACTTGACAGAATGCAAGAATACATATAAAATAGAATAGTAAGTTTAATATATTATAAAATTAGAATACTTATATATATTAGAACATTGAAAATTAAATAGAAAGAGGTGTAAGATTATGGAAATCGTAATCATTATCGCCACTATTCTAATCTCAGCTATTGTATTTATTCCTATTGGAATATTTATACGAAAAAAAATAGCTGAATCTAAAATCCAAAGTGCAGAAAATGAAGCAAAAAAAATAATAGAACTTGCTAGTAAAGATGCTGAAAATAAAAAGAAAGAAGAAATATTCAAAGCGAAAGAACAAATTATGCAAGAAAGACAAGATTTAGAGCAAGAGATTAGAGAAAGAAGAGGCGATATACAAAAACAAGAGACTAGAATTATTCAAAAAGAAGAAAATCTTGATAAAAAAGAAGAAGCATTAGAACGTAAAGAAAGAGAATGTGACCAGAAGTATAGTGAATTAGAAGATAAGAAAAAAGAATTAGACGAATCTATTAAAAGAGAACTAGAAGAACTTCAAAAAATTTCAGGATTAACTGTGGAAGAAGCAAAAAATATTTTACTTACTGAAATTGAAAAACAAATTAAACAAGAGAAAGCAGCAATTATACGTGAAGAAGAGCAAAAAGCAAAAGAAGAATCTACTAAAAAAGCAAAAGAACTTTTAACTTATGCTGTTCAAAAATGTGCTGCAGATCATACTTCAGAAACAACAGTATCTATTGTAACTCTTCCAAATGACGATATGAAAGGTAGAATTATAGGAAGAGAAGGAAGAAATATAAAGGCAATTGAAAATTTAACAGGAATTGATTTAATAATAGATGATACTCCTGAAGCTGTTATTTTATCGGGATTTGATCCATTAAGAAGAGAAGTTGCAAAAATAGCTCTAGAAAAATTGATTGAAGATGGAAGAATACATCCTGCAAAAATTGAAGAGATGGTAGAAAAAGCAAAAGAAGAAGTAGAAGCTACCATTAAGCAAGAGGGAGAAAGAGCAACATTAGAAACAGGAGTTATGGGCTTAAATCCAGATTTAATTAAATTAATTGGTAAATTAAAATATAGAACAAGTTATGGACAAAATGTATTAAATCATTCGATTGAAGTATCAAACCTTGCTAGAATTATGGCAGATGAATTAGGGTTAGATTCTAAACGTGCTAGACGTGCAGGATTATTACATGATATTGGAAAGGCATTAGACCACGATATGGAAGGAACTCATGTGGAGATAGGAGTAGACATTTTAAAGAAATACAAAGAAAATCCATTAGTTATAAATGCAGTTGAAGCACATCATGGAGATGTAGAACCACAAACTTTAGAAGCTGTTTTAGTACAAGCAGCAGATGCTATCAGTGCTTCTAGACCAGGAGCAAGAAGAGAAACCCTAGAAGCATACATAAAGAGATTAGAGCAATTAGAAGAAATTGCAGATTCATTTGATGGAGTAGAAAAATCATTTGCAATTCAAGCAGGTAGAGAAGTTAGAATTATGGTAAAACCAGAAAAAATATCTGATGCAGAAATGACAATCTTAGCAAGGGATGTTGCTAAAAAAGTTGAAGAAGAAATGGATTATCCAGGACAAATTAAAGTAAATGTAATTCGTGAATCAAGAGTAATTGAATATGCCAAATAAAAAAAGACCAGCACAAAGTGTGCTGGCCTTTTTTTACTCGAACGCCTTTATTATAGACAAAATTCGCTCTTTTAATTCGCAAGGTATATGAGCTTCTTTCTTTGTGTTATCCTCATTATAAAATGTTCTGTTTCTAGAATCATAAACACAATAGAAAGAACCGTCTACCTTAACAATGTAGCGATGACCATTTTCTTTCCGCACATTAATATCTGGTGCAAAAGAAAGTCTACGGTCTTTCAAAGAAAGTTCTTGTGTAAATTTGGTTCTACCAGACATATTAACCTCCTTTAGACTGCTGCTATTTTTTTCAAGCTATCGAGTGTACAGTAAATATAACCATCCATAACTTTTTGCTCCACAAAATACTGGAAACAAACATCTGTAAGGCTATACTTCTGTTGGGCAATAGTTGGCTTAATAACCTCTAAGCCGTTTTCTCCCAATTTAATGAAAGAATGATTGAGAAATACATTGTTAGATAACAAACATTTTCTCATTTCATCAAACCCATTCTGTAACCGCAGAATATCTGCGTGTACGAATAGTTTGATTTCGTTGTCTGCAATTTTCATAGAAATACCTCCTATTTATTAGACAACAAAGTTTGCGAGTAGCTATTAGTATTATAGCACAAATATTGACCAAAATCAATATTTGTGTATAAACATAGGGTATACTAAAAGGAAAACATTAAAACATATAATTTAAAAATATATTAATTTATATATTAAAGTAATTGAAATAGTAAATGTTAAGCAATATATATAAATCTTATTCCTTTTTTTAAAAATATAGTGTATAATAAAAATATAATTTATGAAAGGAAGATGAATATTGAAAATATTAGCTGTAGGCGATATTATAGGAGAAAATGGATTAAGAAAGGCCAAAGAAGTTTTGCCTCAAATAAAAGAAAAAGAAAATATTGATTTTATAATTATGAATGGTGAGAATTCAGCAGAAGGAATGGGAATTACACGTAAATTATATGAACAAATGATAGAAATGGGAGTAGATGTAGTTACATTAGGCAATCACACATGGGCTAAGAAAGAAATTTTTACCTTTATTGATACAGAAAAAAAATTAATTAGACCAGCCAATTATCCAGAAGGAGTACCAGGAAAAGGATATGTGATTACAGAAAAGAATGGGAAAAAAATTGCAGTTATTAATTTAATAGGAAGAACAGAAATGAATATTTTAACAGAAAATCCATTTATAATAGGAAAGAAAATTATAAATTCATTAAAAAAGGAAGTAGACATTATTATAGTAGATTTTCATGCAGAGGCAAGTGCAGAGAAAATAGCAATGGGATATTATCTAGATGGAGAAGCAAATATAGTATTTGGAACACATACTCACGTACAAACCGCAGACGAACAAATTTTGGAAAAAGGTACAGCATATATTACAGATATTGGAATGACAGGACCTAAAAAATCGGTAATCGGAATGGATGTAGATGTATCTATTAAAAGATTTGTTACTACATTACCAGAAAGATATAAAATAGCTACAGGAAAATGTGTATTTTCAGGTTGTATTTTTGAAATTAATGATGATACTTGTAGAATAACTAATATAAAAAGAGTAAAAATGTAGAAAAATGGAGAAAAATCACGACGAAAACTTCCTAATTTTTCCAGAAAATACTAGACAACAAATTAAAAATATAATATAAATAATTTGTTAAAAAAATGAAACAAAAATTAAATTTTAGGAGGAGAAAAAATGGAAGTTTTAAAAATTTCATCAAAATCAAACCCAAATTCAGTAGCGGGAGCAATTGCTGGTTTGGTAAAAGAGAATGACAGAGCAGAAATGCAAGCAATAGGAGCAGGAGCACTAAACCAAGCAATCAAGGCAGTAGCTATTGCAAGAGGATTTGTTGCACCAACAGGTGTAGATCTTGTTTGTGTACCTGCATTTGCAGAGGTACAAGTAGAGGGAGAAGACAGGACTGGAATTAAAATTGTGGTAGAATCTAGGACTTAAAAAGTATATAAATTAATGTTTTTGGGGGAGCATAAAAAATGTTCCTCTTTTTTAAAAAGTGGAAAGTGAAATACTTGCAAATTCTATAAATTTACGTTATTATAAAGAAAAATGGAGGAATAATTTTGAAATCTAATATAATTAAATATATATTTATAATTGTAGTAATAGGATTATTTATATATGCATGTTATTTATTATATGGAAAAAAAGAAGAAAATATATCAACCATTCAAGATACAGAAAAACCTGTACAAGAAGAAGTTCAGAAAATAACAAATTTACGAATACCAATTGTTAATTTCGATACAATAAATCCTATTTTAAGTAAAAACCAAGACGTTCAAGATATTGCAAGACTTATATATGAGCCATTATTGAATGTTAGTACGGGAAATAAAATAGAATTATGTCTTGCAAAAGAATGGACTAAACTGAATGAAAGCACATATGTTATAAAACTAAAAGAAGGTATAAAATGGCAAAATGGAGATTCATTAACTGCAAAAGATGTTAAATTTACTGTAGATATATTGAAAGATATCAATATTAATTCCATTTATTCATATCAAGTTCAAGATATAGTGAATTTAGAAATAATAGATGATAATACTATAAAAATAGAATTATCTAAAGAAATTCCATTTTTTGAATATAATTTAACATTTCCTATTTTATCGTACAAATATTATGAAAATGAAAACTTTATTGATACTACTAAAAATTCTGCCCCAGTAGGAACAGGAAGATTCCAAGTAAGAAATGAAAATGGAAAAATATCATTAGAAAAGAATCCTAATTGGTGGAATATAAAAAATGAACCAACACAAATCACTGAAATACAAATAAATTCATATGAAAATATGGGAGAAGTATATAATGCCTTTAAAATAGGCAATATAGATATATTAAATACAAACACTTTAAATTTAGAAGACTATATAGGTACTATAGGATATAATAAAAAAGAATTTCACGGAAGAAATTTAGATTATATAGCTATGAATTGTGAAAGCAAAATATTTTCATATAGTGAAGTAAGAAAAGCTATTTCATATTTAATACCAAAAGAAAACATTATATCTGAAGTGTTTAAAGATAAGTATTATATATCAAATTTTCCATTAGACATAGGAAACTATTTATATGAAAATGGACAAGTTCTATATGAACGCAACTCAGAAAAAGCAATTGAAATTTTAGAACAATCAGGATGGCAATATAACAAAAACACATGGAAAAAAACAGAAAACTATAGAACTATAAAATTACAATTTGATTTGATAGTAAATATAGAAAATGCACAGAGAATATCAGTAGCTGAAATAATAAAAAGAGAATTAGAAAGTTTTGGGATACAAGTTAATATAAAAAAAGCTACTAATACACAATATCAAAAATATTTAGAAAATAAAAATTATGATATGCTATTAACAGGTATATATACAGGATATAGTCCAGATTTATCAACCTATTTTGGTGAAAATAATTTAGCAAATTATAAAAATGAAGAGGTTACGAAACTATTAAAAGAATGTAATCAAATAAATGATGAAAAACAATTAAAAGATAGATATAAGAAAATTATAGAAATTTATGAAACTGATATGCCATATATATTTTTATATTATAATAGAAAAACTTTGGTATATAGTCCAAAACTAATGGGAGAGATTAATCCAGACAGTTATAATATATATAAAGGAATAAATACATGGTATAGACAATAATTTTTTTAAAAAAAGTATTGACAAATTAAAAATGTAATGTAATAATACAAATACAAACAAACGTTTTTTAAATAGGAGGATAATATGAGTACAGAAAATTCAGAAAAAAGAAAAGCTTTAGAAGCAGCAATGGGACAAATCGAAAAACAATTTGGAAAAGGTTCAGTTATGAAACTTGGAGAATTCCAAGCAATGAACGTAGAAGCAATTCCAACGGGTGCATTAGGATTAGATATAGCACTTGGAATAGGAGGAGTACCAAGAGGAAGAATTATAGAAATATTTGGACCAGAATCTTCTGGAAAAACTACACTTGCTTTACATGTAGTTGCAGAAGCACAAAAAGCAGGAGGAGAAGCAGCATTTATAGATGCAGAACATGCATTGGATCCAGTATATGCAAAACATTTAGGTGTTGATATAGATAATTTAATAGTATCACAACCAGATACAGGAGAGCAAGCATTAGAGATTGCAGAAAGTTTAATAAGAAGTGGTGCATTAGATGTTATTGTAGTAGATTCTGTTGCTGCACTTGTTCCAAAAGCTGAAATTGATGGAGACATGGGAGACTCACATATGGGATTGCAAGCAAGACTTATGTCTCAAGCTCTACGAAAATTAGCAGGAGCAATAAATA
>CANQRO010000023.1 GCA_947626205.1 uncultured Clostridia bacterium | reverse complement strand
AATATTGCAAAGTATCTATGACTTGTACTCCAGCATGGTGTCAAGAACAACATAAGTTAATAGACTAATAAATTAAGATTACATAAGTTAATAGTGGGAGAGAGGGGCAATTTTTAAAGATTTAGAAAATATAATAGATTAAAAAATTCCCAAAATTCTAATATTAAAGTTTCAAAAATTTTAGTATTAGAATTTTTTTTACAAAAATAAAAAATATAATTATAAAAATAAAAATCTGAACTTATAAAAATTTTAAATTTTTAATTTCAAATTTGTTTGCATAATTTTTCAAAAACCGAACATTTGTTGTTTGCATAAAATTTAAAATAATATTTTCAAAATAATAAATATTTTTACAAATTTAGACCTCTCAAAATCGTTTTTAAGATGTTTTTATATTAAAATAATAAAGTTAATTGTCTAATAAATTTAATTGCTTATTTTAGTTTGTATAATTTGCATTATAATATTACTTATATAAAAAATTATTATACAATTATAACAATTTTACTATTATAATATTATAAATATTAAGATCTAATAAAATTTATGTAATTACTGGCATTACTTGAGTTCAGCTCAAAAAATGCTAAAAAAACGACGCATCAGAATCGATTTTAAGGCGTTTTTAAAAATTAGCCATATAGTTTGTTGTCTAAAAAATAAGGCTATTTTGAAGCGAAGCGCTAAAATCGTTTTTTAGGCGTTTTTTTATTAAAGTAATATAACTTGTTGTTTAAAATATGAAATCTAAATTAAGAATATAAATGATTAGATAAAAATATAACTAAATTAATAGTAAAATAAAAAATAGCGTTATACTTAAATATACTGAAAACTAATAAAATGTATATAAAATGAGCTATAAATAACTAAATAACAGGTATTACTAAAGGCTTATAAGCAAGTAGTATCAAGGGTTGAAGGAAATACCAAAATCAGGTATTTCATATTTTACTCCTATTCCTATTTGCACAAAACTTTGATTTTGCGCAATGTTATATTTTGAAAAAACATACTTTTTATATGATCATATTAACCCCTATTTCTTAATATTCTCCATATAACATATTTAAAAATAATCTATTTAATTATAATAATTTAATTTATTTTTCCACTTTTTTATTTTATTTTAAAAATTACTTTTTTTATGATATACTATTCTATATTTTACTAAGGAGAAATTTTATATGATCTTTTTTATATTTTTAATAATTATAATTATATTTTTTGTAATAATTACTTCAAATAAAGAAAATTCAAAAAAAATTAATGAAAATTCTTCAAAATCCTCTAATGATAGGCCTTCCCCCCTCTTCTATTGATATTGTTCCTTCTGAAGGAGAAATTAGATATAAAGATTTTTATAAAGCTAAAAGATATTTAATCTCTCTTGCAGAACTTAATTTTTATAATGTTTTATGCGAAGTTGCAAAAGACTTGAATTTAGTAGTATTTTCGCAAGTATCATTATATAGTATAGTAGAAACTAAAAATACTCCATATAAAAATATTGCATTTAATAAAATTCGCGCTAAAAGTATTGATTTTGTTTTAACAGATTCTAAGAATTGTAGAATTTTGCTTTGTATAGAACTTGATGATTCTTCTCACAATTATTCAAATAGAATTGAAAGAGATAAATTTATAGATAATTTGTTTTATAATTTAAAAATAGATTTTATAAGAATTAATGTATCTACATATTATAATAAAGAACTTTTAAAGAATAAAATAGTTAATTCTATAAAATTTGAGGATTACTATATAACTAAAAATTAATAAAATAAAAAAGGATAAGTTTAGAACTAACACTTATCCTTTTTTATTTTATTTAAATTGTTTTAAGAAAAATTCCATTCTTGCAATAAAATCTGCATTTGTCTTTGTTGCTGTTAATTGAGTTATAAGTTGTTCTGTAACTTCTGCAACGGACATTGAGGACATTGCTTTTCTTAATGCAAATACTGTTTCTAGTTCTTGTGGTGTTAAAAGTAAATCTTCTTTTCTTGTACCAGATTTATTTATATCTATAGCTGGAAAAATACGTTTTTCAGATAATGAACGATCCAAATGTACTTCCATATTACCTGTGCCTTTAAATTCTTCAAATATAACTTCATCCATTCGACTTCCCGTTTCTATTAATGCAGATGCTAAAATAGTAAGGCTTCCCCCATTTTCTATATTTCTTGCAGCTCCAAAAAATTTTTTAGGTTTATGTAACGCACTTGGATCAAAACCTCCAGATAAAGTTCTTCCTGATGATGGAATTACTAAGTTATATGCTCTAGCAAGTCTTGTAATACTATCTAACAAAATAACTACATCTTTATTTTGTTCAGTTAAACGTTTTGCCCTCTCTAATACCATTTCTGCTACTTTTACATGATGTTCAGGCAATTCGTCAAATGTTGAGAATATAACTTCGCCATTTATAGAACGTTTCATATCTGTTACTTCTTCTGGACGTTCATCTATTAAAAGAACTATTAATTCAACTTCTGGATTATTTGTACTAATACTATTAGCAATTTTCTTTAAAAGTGTGGTTTTACCTACTTTTGGAGGTGCAACAATCATACCTCTTTGTCCTTTTCCAATTGGTGAAATTAAGTCTATTAATCTCATTGCATACTCGTTTGGTGTTGTTTCAAGTCGTAATCTCTCTTGTGGATATATAGGAGTTAAGTCATCAAAATTTTTCCTCCTGTACGCCTTTTCTGGTGCTTCTCCATTTACTTCACCAACGAATATAAGGGCTGGAAATTTTTCTCCTTCTTTTGGTTGTCTTGATATACCTTTTATTTTATCACCAGTATCTAAGTGAAATCTTCTTATTTGTATTGGTGATATATATATATCATTTGGAGTAGATAAATAGTTATCTCCCCTTAAAAATCCGTAACCATCAGGCAAAACTTCTAAAATTCCCTCTACAATTTGGTCATCATCGTTTGTAACTTTGTATGAAGATTCATCAACAGATTGTTCAGCAGTTTCTTTAGGAATATCTTCTGAATTTTTAATAACTTCAATTAATTCTTCTTTTTTATATTTTGAAATATTCTTTATATTTTTTCCTTTAGCAATGTCTTTTAACTCTGTTAATGACATATTTTCGTAATCCATAAATTTCCTCCTATTTTCAAACTAATTATATTTTATCATAAAATGTTAAATAACTCCAGTTCTTTTGAAAAATAAATTATATATTAAAATTTTATTACATTCAATTTTTTATATGGAAATCATTTTAAGAAAAAAGATATAATCCATAAAACCAGTATAACAAGTTTTATGGATTATTGACTTACATCGATATAAACTCTTTCATTTGGCAAATACATATCCAATTTTTCACGTGCTATTTCTTCTATATACTCAGGTGAAGCAATATTTTCTTTTGTAGTAAGTAATGTATCTTGATATTCTTTTTGTTTTGCTATTTTCTCTTTTAACTGTTCTTGTTCAATGTTATATGCATTTATTGATTTTTGCTGATGTATAAAAGTGAAAAATACATATAATACAATTGTCAATATACCTAATTTTTTCAATATTTTTTTAATTTTCATATGTAAAATACTCCCAAATTATCCTAAACTCTTACGGAAACACTATTATAATATATATTTCTACAAAACTTTTAAAAATCCTTCCTATTTACAGATTTTTTTGCCGAATTATTATAAAAGTTTAATATTTTTTCATTTTTTGGCAATAATTTTTTAAAGTTTTTGCTTATATTAATAAATATAAATAAAAAAGGCTTAAAGCAAATTTTTTGTATTATTTTTAATATCGTTTTAATTGGTAATAATACTAACAATCCGATTTTTCTTAATACTTTTTTTATGTATGTAATAATTTGAACATTTATGTTAATAAAAAATTTACTAATTGTTACCATATATATAATTATTCCTAATGCAATTCCTAAAAAAATATATAATCTTATTTCTCCGATTATTAAAACAAAAAATAAAATATAAACTAATAATACCGGTTAGAATCCAAAATATAACATCTTCAATACATGTTATAAAATCCGATGTTTTAAATGATTTCCTCAATATTCTAAATATATCAAATAAAATACCTATTAAAATACCGTTTATTATAAAAATAATAAACGAATATGCTTGATTATTCATTCTGTCACATCCTACTCTTTATTTAAATATTTTGCCTAATAATCCTCCATTTTTCTTATCCATTTCTTTTTCACTATACCCCATACTATATATATCTCCTTCAACTACTACTTCTGATGTATCAATGCTTAATTTATTTATACGTAAATCTTCACCCTTTACAGTTAATAATCCGCAATTCTGTTTCTACAATAACAATTTGATCATCAAAACTTAATACATCTAAAACTCCTGAAATACTTAACTTTCCCCTATTTTCCAATACTAAATTTTGCACGATATTACTATTTAAATTTTTTCTATCTTCTATAGTCATATTTTTTCCTCTTTTCTATGTAATTTTAGTCTAAATTATATATATTCACAACTTGACCTACTTAGAACATGAATATTAAAATTTTAATTATAAAACAGCAAAAAATGAAAACTTATTTTATATAGATATTAAAATATAAAAAATCCTAATATGATAGTTTATTTCATATTAGGATTAAATAATTTTAAAAAATTATTTTTCTATAAAAAATTTGTGAATTGTTTGCAATGCCATATCTGCAATATTTTCATCTATTATAACTGATATTTTTATTTCGGATGTGGAAATCATATAAATATTAATATTATTTTTATATAAAATATTGAACAGATCAGCTTTAATTTGTGGACTATTAGCAATGCCTACACCTACTATAGAAACTTTAGAAAGTTTTTCTAAGTACTTTATTTCAGATATATTTAATTTATTCTTACAACTATTTAAGATATTTAATGCAATGGTAAGATTATTTTTTGTAATAGTAAATGAAATACTTTTATTTAAATTTTCATCACAATTTTGAACTATATTATCAACATTTATATCTTCATCTGCAAGTAATTTAAATATTTGATAAATCTTAGATGTTGTATTATTTTCTTCTGTTAGTGTAATTTTAATTATATCGTCTTGTTTTGTAACTCCACTAATTTTCAATTCTTCTAGATTGTTGAAATTGCTTACTAATGTTCCTGTAGAATTTTTTTCGAATGTTGATTTAACATAAATTGGTAAATTATACTTCTTTCCAATTTCGACACATCTATTGTGAAGTACTTTAGCACCTAAGCTTGCCATTTCTAGCATTTCATCATACGAAATAGTTTTTATTTTGGTAACATTGTTAATTATTCTTGGATCAGAAGAATATATGCCATCAACATCTGTAAATATATCACATCTATCAGCTTTTAAAGAAACTGCAAGAGCAACAGCTGTTGTATCTGAGCCACCACGTCCTAGTGTAGTTATATTTAAATTTTTATCAATTCCTTGAAATCCAGCAACAATAACTATTTTTTTATCTTTTAAATCATTTTCAATTCTGGTTGTATCAATATCTATTATTCTACTATTACCAAAAATACTATCTGTTATAATTGGAACTTGCCAACCAGTGTAAGATACTGCAGGATAACCTAATTTTTCAAGACACATTGCAATTTTTGCAATTGTTATTTGTTCTCCTACAGAAACAAGTACATCGTGTTCACGCTTGTTTGGTGTATTTGTAATTTCCGCTTCTTCATTTATTAAATTGTCAGTCGTTTTTCCGTTGTGCTGATACAACTACTACAACAAAATTTCCTTTATCATACTCCTTAATAATATGATTGCAAACATTAAATAATTTGTCTGTGTTTGCAACAGAACTACCTCCAAATTTTTGTACAACGATTGCCATTTTGGGCACCTTCTTTTTGAATGCAAAAAATTATATTTAAATTTAAACATAATTATATATTTTATACTATAGTATATTAAAGCATTGCAAAAAATGATTTATTTTTTTATTGAAGTTTTCAAATAACTTTCTAAAAAAGCATTAATATCCCCATCCATTACAGCTTGTATATTACCAGTTTCATATCCTGTACGATGGTCTTTAACTAATGTATATGGACAGAATACATATGAACGAATTTGACTCCCCCAAGCAATGTCTTTTTTTATTCCTTTTAAATCATCAATTGTTTCCTTTTGTTCTTTCTCTTTTAAATCTAACAATTTGGATTTTAACATTTTCATTGCTGTTTCTTTATTTTGAATTTGAGACCTTTCATTTTGACATGTTACTACAATATTAGTTGGTATGTGTGTAATTCTAACTGCAGAATCTGTTTTATTTATATGCTGCCCGCCAGCACCTGAAGAACGATAAGTATCAATTCGTAAGTCTTCTGGATTAATATCTATTTGAATGTCATCTGTTATTTCTGGTAAAACTTCTACTGATGCAAAAGAAGTATGCCTCCTTCCTCCTGCATCAAATGGAGAAATTCTTACTAATCTATGTACACCTATTTCAGATTTTAGATATCCATATGCATTTTCTCCGCTTACTAAAAATGTGACACTTTTAATGCCAGCTTCATCACCTTCCAAATAATCTAGTTCTTGTAAATTATAACCATTAGAACTTGCCCATTTTGTATACATTCTATATAACATTTCTACCCAATCTTGCGATTCTGTTCCCCCTGCCCCTGGATGTAACGTAACAATTGCATTATTTATATCAAATTTACCAGAAAGCAAAGTTTCAATTTCCAATCTTTCTATATCGTTTTCTAAATTAGTAGTATTTTTTAAAAGTTCTTTAGCAAGTTCTAAATCTTCATCATTTAAAAGTAAATCATTTAATTCTTCTAAATTTTGAAGTTCATCCCTAATTTTTGTGTATTTATTAATCTTATTTTTAAGAATTTTAATTTCTTGTAAAATAGTGCTAGATTTTTTTGCATCATTCCAAAATCCTTCTTGAAAAGTAATTTTTTCAAGTTCATTAATTTTGTTTTCTATGCTAGAAAGGTCAAAGAGACTCACCAATACTTTCTACTCGTTTTTTTATATCCTCTAATTTTCGTTTATTTTCTTCTAATTCAATCATACTTTCACTCCAATCATTAGCTGTATTTTATAATACTTTATATATAATGTCAAATTGAACATTTTTCATTAGGTCAGGCACTTTTTGATTTTAAAAACATATAATCATGTATAAGTGAATTTTGGAGGTGCTTATATATGCTTGCCCTTACATTATCAGGCTTTTTAACTTTTTTAAAAAGTACTATTTTTGTAGTTGGATATATACAAAGTAGTAATTTGTTTCCAGAACCATTATCTAGTGAAGAAGAAAAAATATATATTGAAAAAATGGAATCTGGAGATGAAGAAGCTCGTAATATATTAGTAGAAAGGAATTTGCGTTTAGTAGCTCATATTAGTAAAAAATACTCTACAACCAATATTGATCAGGATGATTTAATTTCTATTGGCACAATTGGATTAATTAAAGGAATTAATAGTTTTGATTCTTCTAAAAATATAAGACTTGCAACCTATGCTGCAAGATGTATTGAAAATGAAATACTTATGTTTTTGCGTTCTAGTAAAAAAACAAAATCTGAAATATATTTAAACGAACCTATAGGAAAAGATAAAGATGATAATGAAATAACATTATTAGAAATATTAGAAGTTGAAGATAAACCTATCGAAGAAGAAATAGACTTAAAGTTAAAAATTAAAAAACTTTATGAAAAAATGAAAAAAGTTTTAAAGGATAGAGAAAAGACTATACTTGAACTCCGCTTTGGACTAGATGGAAAAAAACCTAAAACACAAAATGAAATAGCTTCAATGATGGGGATTTCTCGTTCTTACGTATCTCGAATAGAAACTAAAGCAATTGATAAATTGAATAAAGAATTTCAAGAATAGCAGTATTTAATATATATTAAATACATTGATTAATAACTATTACATAATTAAAATACCTCTTACATAGAATTACGTAGGAGGCATTTTAATTTATGAAATTTATAAATCGCTTTTTAATAGGAATTCTTATAGGTGCAGGCGCAATTTTGCCAGGAATTAGTAGTGGT
Source organism: uncultured Clostridia bacterium (assembly GCA_947626205.1). Lineage (GTDB taxonomy): Bacteria > Bacillota > Clostridia > TANB77 > CAG-508 > RGIG8482. Next base: position 8,984 of record CANQRO010000023.1, on the reverse strand, counting down.
GTACTATGTGTTGTTTTTGGTATTTACGACAAATTAATTGACTGTGTATTAGGTTTTTTTAAAAATATAAAGAAAAATATAATGTTTCTAATTCCTATTAGTTTAGGCAGTGTAATTGGTGTTATAGTATTTGGAAATATATTAAAAACATTATTTAATACATTTCCTATGCAAACAAAATTTGCTTTTATTGGATTAATATTAGGATGCGTACCCAATCTATTTAAAATTGCAAATTCTAAAAAGGGATTTCGTTTACACTATCTTATTTATACAATAGCTTCTTTTATACTTACAATTTTCTTAATATCATTAGAGAATCATAATTGTATATATAATTTTAACACATCTTCAAACATCTTATTTTTGATTTTAAGCGGTTTTATAATGTCAATTGGAGTAGTTGTACCACGGTGTGAGTAGTACAGTTTTATTAATGATTTTAGGAACTTATGACATTTATCTAACTGCTGTTGCTAACATTAATCTTTCCATACTATTTCCGATGGGAATTGGGTTAGTTTTAGGTGGATTAATATTTTTAAAAATAATACAATATTTATTAAAAAACTATTTTTCTCAAACATACTATACAATTATCGGTTTTGTATTGGGTTCTTTATTAATTTTATATCCAGGTATTGAATTTAATTTTAATGGAATAATTTGTATTTTTATTCTTTTAATATCTTGCTATATTGGAAAGATTTTAGAATAATATAAAAAAGAGGTAGAAGTTATAATTTCTTTAAATTACGTTACGGCGCTGGTCGCATTCGCTCTCAATTATTGACCTGCACAAATGAAAAGTCGGTCAATTCATTAAGAAAAATTATAGCTTCTACCTCTTTCCTTCATTGTTATTAGAAAATTTTCTGGTTTACTTCTTTCTTCTTAAAATCCAATCTTTTTCTACTTTAATAGGTATATGTAAATCTACTGTTTGACCTATTTTTCCTGGATTTATGAAATCAATTTTTTCTCCAGTTTCACTATCCCACAATGCATCTATTAAGAATATATACGGTTCTATTTGACCTGGTACTAAAATTTCTAAGGTATCTCCTACTTTAAGGCGATTTTTTATTTCAACAACAGATTTATCTTCACTATATGAAATAACTCTTCCACCAAATTCATAATCTGGATTATATTGCTTTCCCTCATATTCTTGAAAGTCTTTATTACCACGATCATTAAAATAAAATGTTGTTAATCCCCTTGTTTTAGTTTTCTCCAACTCTTTTAGATATTTTGTATAATCATAGCCTTGTGGATTTCTTATATAATCATCAATTGCATTTCTATATGCATTAATTACCGATGCTAAATAATATTCTGTTTTAAGTCTTCCCTCTATTTTTAAACTATCTACTCCCATATCTATTATTTCTGGAATTTCTTTTATAAGGCATAAATCTTTAGATGAAAATATGTACGTTCCTTTCTCATCATATTCTACTGGCATTAAATTTCCAGGATTATTTGTTTCTTCAGCATATACATTATATGCCCATCTACAGCTTTGTGCACAATCTCCTAGATTTGCACTTCTAGAAGCAAGAAAATCACTTAAAAAACAACGTCCAGAATATCCAAAACAAATAGCTCCATGAACAAATATTTCGGTTTCTAATCGCATAGGTGTATTATCTATAATAGTTTTTATTTGCGATTTTTCTAGCTCACGTGCCAAAATTACACGCTTTGCTCCATTTTTATGCCAAAAATTAGCTGTATGAGCACTTACAACATTTGCTTGTGTACTTATATGTATATCTATATCTGGAGCTTCTTCTTTTATAACATCGATTACTCCACCATCTGCTACAATAATTCCATCAGCTTTTAATTCATTTAACATTTTAGCTTGTTTACGTATTTCATCATACATTGTATCCCATGCATAAATATTAATTGCAACATATACTTTTTTTCCTATACTATGGGCATAACGAATTGTATTTGCTAAATCATCATCTTTCATCTCTGCACGACTTCTTAATGATAACGAAGATGTTCCTGCATATACAGCATCTGCTCCATATAGAAATGCAATTTTTGCTTTTTCAAATGATCCTGCTGGCGCTAATAATTCTGGTTTTTTCATAAATTTTTACCTCTTTTTATTATTTATAAAAATATTATATCATTTTCTATCTACATTGTGAATAAAAAATAAAAAGATTTTATGTTTATACATTTACAATTTATAATAAATTTGATATTATCTATTCAAGGGGAAAAAACTATGGAAAATATTAAGTCAAAAGGCATAAAAGCAATTAGTATTCGTTATCTTTTATTATATTATTTAATATATGCTATAATTGGTTGGTTACTAGAAACTGCATATGCTGTAGGAACCTTAGGTCATTTTGTAAAGCGTGGCTTTTTATTCGGCCCTCTTTGCCCTATTTATGGATGGGGTGCAGTTATTTTAATCAGCTTCCTAAAAAAATATAAATCAAAACCATTTAAACTATTTGTATATTCTTCAATAATTTTTTCTGTTTTTGAGTATGTAGCAGGTTTTGCATTAGATGCTTTATTTGCTGAACGTTGGTGGGACTATACAAATGATTTTATAAATTTAAATGGTAGAATTAGTTTATTTTATTCGTTTGCTTGGGGTATTATTGCTCTTATATTTATTCATTTTATACATCCATTTGTTGAAAAAATTGTTAAAAAAGTATTAAAGAAAATTCATGCAAAATTACAAACTATAATTATTGATGTATCATTTGTAATTCTTGTTTTAGATACTGTTTTATCAAGTATTAGATATTTAAAAATGTTTTAAATTTAGTCTAGTAATCATATTACTAGACTTTTTATATTGATGTATGGTATAATATTTATATAGTAAATGAAAGGAAAAATTATTATGGATATAGATAAAAAAACAGAAAAAAGATTATTAGACTGGAACGATGAAGAGCCAATATTTAAGCAATTTGAGAAAAAATGTTCTACATTAAGTAAAATCTCTGGAATGCAAATTGATCCGTATCAATATCAATCTCAATATGAAACACATAAAATTGCTAGAGAAACATATAAAACCTTGCAAACAGATTTATATAGAAGCATATATGAAAAATATCCAGAAATAGAATTTGGAATGGCTGGTAGAATAAAGTCTCCTTTTTCACATTATGAAAAAGTAATAAGAAAATATATAGAACTCTTTAAAAGAGATGAATTTAAACCTGTAGAGATTCTAGATGATTTTGCAATTAAACTTTTTATATTTTATCATAATTATCAAATTGATAAAGTTAGTACAGATAGTGAAGGAATTTATATTGATTCAGGTCCTGATGAATTTCGTATCGAATTAGGTGACTGCTTTGTATTTAATTATGGTGAAAAGCAACATATAGCAATAGTTAAGGAAGAAAAAGTAAGGCAAAAAACTAAGTCAAATGTAGGAATAAGTAGCGATAAAATTCCATATATAATAACTACGACGCCAGATAATATTGTACATACTTTTAATTTAAAGGATGCTAAATTTTATAAAAAATCAACAAAACAATGTTTAACTACTTCTTGTTATGATTTTCAAAAAGATATTGAAAGCTTTTTTAGCGATCGCCAATATACTATTAAAAAAAGAAAAGATTATATCTCAAACCCTAAACCTTCTGGCTATACTTCTATACAATCGTCTTTTTTCTCTAAAAAAGCGAATTTAGGAATAGAATGTCAAATTAGAACTTATGATATGGAAAAATTTAGTACAAAGGAACATGATGAGGGATATAAACCTAATGCACATAGAGTATCATTAAACTCACTTCAAAGAACTCCACTTTTCTCATTTACTACAAAATTTCCAGATCAATCTATAGTTACTTACTTAATGGATGAAGAGGAATCATTTGAATATCTTTTTAAAATGTCTCTAGAAGATTATCGTGGAATGATGACACCTACTCTTACTCCAAAAGAAGCTATTTCTAATCCTGCAACTTCAACTCCAACTCAAAAGGAAACAATTAAACAAGATACTGGTGAAAGATAATTTTCACCAGTATCTTGTTTAATATTATAAATAGTTTTTTATTTTACTTACAGCAAGTCCATCTCCCACTTCTAAAATTTGGGTTTCTAATTCTGGATTTTCCATTACTTCTTTTAAATATTCTCTTAAATTTCGTACTGCTGTACGCTGTTTATGCTTATTGTAATCACTCATTACATATCCTTTATATAGAACATTATCAGCTAAAATAATGCCATTTTTATTTAATAATCTAAGTGCATGACTTAAGAAAAATGGATATTTTCCTTTAGCAGCATCAATAAAAATTACATCATATTTATTATTAAATGTTGGTAATATTTCTACTGCATCTCCTAAAAAAACATTAACTTTATCTTCTACTTTTGCTCTTTTAATATTTTCCAATGCTTTTTTATATCTATCTTCTTCTCTTTCTATTGTATCTATTTTTCCATCATCATTTAAAAATTTTGTAAAACATATAGCAGAATATCCGACAGCTGTTCCTATTTCAAGAATTTTAGAAATCTTTTTATCTTTAAGCAAATTATTAATAGCGTGTAATGTATCATCCATTATAATAGGAATATGTTCATCTAAAGCTTCTTTCTTTATTTTTTCTAATTCGTTTTTATTCATTTTTAATCCTTATATTAAATTTTTATAAACTAATTAATATTCCTGTTAGCACGAGCTGCAACTTCTCTTTCTTTGCTATTTAATATTTTCTTTCTCAAACGTATACTTTTTGGTGTTACTTCAACTAATTCGTCATCTTCAATAAATTCTATTGCTTTTTCAAGTGTAAATTGAATTGGTGGAACTAAATGAAGTGCATCATCTGATCCAGATGCTCTTGTATTAGTTAAATGTTTTTCTTTGCATACATTTATGGCCAAATCTTCATTTCTAGAATTTAGACCTACAATCATTCCTTCATATACTTCTACACCAGGTCCAATAAATAAATCACCTTTATCTTGTGCATTGTATAAACCATAAGTAACAGATTTTCCTGGTTCAAATGCAACAATTGTTCCTCTTGCTCTAGATAATACATCACCTTTATAAGGTTCATAACCATCAAATACATGGCTCATTACACCAACACCTTTTGTATCTGTTAAAAATTCTGTACGGTATCCTATTAATCCTCTAGCTGGTATTTTAAATTCAATTTTTGTATGTCCTTCTTCTGCTGGTTCCATATTGATCATTTCAGCTTTTCTTTGTCCTAATTTTTCAATTACAGTACCAATTGAATCATCTGGAACATTTACAGTTAAACGTTCAATAGGTTCACATTTTTGTCCGTTAATTTCCTTATAAATAACCTTTGGCCTAGAAACTAATAATTCAAATCCTTCTCTTCTCATATTTTCAATTAATACAGATAGATGTAATTCTCCACGTCCAGAAACTTCAAAACTATCTGGAGAATCAGTTTCTTTTACTCTTAAACTTACATTTCTTTCTAATTCTTTAAATAAACGGTCTCTAATGTGTCTTGATGTAATAAATTGTCCTTCTTTTCCAGCAAAAGGACCATTGTTAACACTAAAAGTCATTGATACAGTAGGTTCATCTATGTCAACAAAATCAATTTTTTCAGGATGTTCATAATCGCATATAGTTTCTCCTATATTAATATCTGGTATACCAGATATAGCAATAATATCTCCTGCTTTTACATCTTCTACCTCTACTCTTTTTAATCCAACATGAGTATATAACTTTGCAATTCTTCCATTTGTTACTTTATCATCTTTTTTGCAAATAGAAACTGGCATGCCTACTTTAACATGTCCTCTTTCCACTCTACCAACAGCTATTCTTCCTACATAATCATCATAATCAATATTAGATACTAACATTTGCATTGTTCCATCCATATCACATTTAGGCGGATTAATTTTATTTATAACTGTTTCAAATAAGCAAGTTAAATCATTAGATTCATCATTTAAATTCATTTTGCCTATCCCTTGCTTTGCAGAAGCATATACAACTGGAAAATCTAATTGCTCATCATTGGCATTTAATTCAATAAATAGTTCTATTACTTGATCAACTACTTTTTCAGGATTTGCTCCAGGACGGTCAATTTTATTTATTACAACAATTGGTTTTAAATTTAAAGCTAAAGATTTTTTAAGAACTTCTCTTGTTTGTGGCATTGGTCCTTCAAATGCATCTACTAAAAGCAAAACGCCATCTACCATTTTTAAAACTCTTTCTACTTCTCCACCAAAATCTGCATGTCCTGGTGTATCCACAATATTTATTTTAATATCTTTATACATAACAGATGTATTTTTAGCAAGAATTGTAATTCCTCTTTCTTTTTCTATATCATTAGAATCCATAACTCTTTCTGCTACTTGTTCATTCTCTCTGAACACATGACTTTGTTTTAATAAAGCATCAACTAAAGTTGTTTTACCATGGTCAACGTGTGCAATAATTGCAATATTTCTTATCTTTTCGTTATTCATATATTTTCCCTTCTTAATTTATAAAATTTTGTAAGAACCCTAAAAATTTAGGGTTCTTTAATTTTTTAATAACTTATTAATTATACAACAATTTACATTATTTTGTCAACTCTATTATTGAGTCCATTATAACCTTGCTTGCTTCTTCCAAAGCTTCTTTTTCTGTTTCTTTATTTTTATACATTTCTTCATATTTAGATAAATCCAGTGGTTTTCCATATGCAATTCTTACTTTTTCAAATTTCTTTAATCCTCCAGATATACCAACTGGAATTATTCTTGTACCTGTTCTTAAAGCAAAAAAAGCAGCTCCATCTTTTACTTTTTCTCCTTTTTCTAATCCGTTTCTAGTTCCTTCAGGAAAAAGTGCTATGCTTTCACCATTTTTAAGTGCCTTTAAAGCAGTTTTTAATGCAGTTACATCTTTAGAATCTCTTTTTACATATATTCCATCAAATACTACACCTAAAAAAGCAAAGAATGGATTTTTCTTTAAATCTTCTTTTGCCATAAAGCGCACATGTCTGCCTACTGTAACTACAATAAGAGGCGGATCTAAATAATTTCTATGGTTTCCACAGAATATAAAGTTTTCATCCTTTGGTATATTCTCTTTTCCGATAACTTCTGCTCTATGAACTATTTTACAATATACATATATTGCACTTCTAACAATTACTCTTACAAATTTTTTTAACCATATTACCATTTTTATAATTCATGTTAGTATTAAAACACTAACATTTCCTCCTTCCTAATTATGCTTATTAAATTTTTCTTCTATAATTTTAAATGTTGTTTCTGCTAATTCATCTACAGACATGCTTGTACCATCTATAAGTATTGCATCATCTGCTTTTCTTAAAGGAGATATTTCTCTTTCAGAATCTAATTTATCCCTATTTTTTACACTTTCTAAAACTTCTTCATAAGAAGATACTATTCCTTTTTCAGCATTTTGTCTTACTCTTCTCCTTGCTCTTTCTTCTGCAGATGCGTCTAAATATATTTTTACATCTGCGTTAGGAAATACAGTTGTACCTATATCTCTTCCTTCCATAACAACATTTTTACCATTAGCTATTTCTCTTTGTAAATTTAGCAATTTTGTACGAACAATTGGTAACATTGAAACTTCGGAAATAAAATCATTTACCTTCTTTGTTCTTATTTCCTTTGAAACATCTTCTCCATTTAATAATACTAATAATTCGTCATCTTTTGGTATTAATTCAATTTGTATATTATCTAATAATTCTTTTATACTTTTTTTATCGTCTATTTTAACATTTTTTCTTAGCATTGCAAGTGTTACAGAGCGAAACATTGCTCCAGTATCTATATTTAAAAATCCAAATTTCTTCGCAATTAAGTTTGCAATTGTACCTTTTCCTGTTGCTGCAGGACCATCAATAGCTACAACAAATGACATTATTATTCCTCCTCTTTTTTAGGAACTTGTATTCCTTTTACAACTATTTCTACATTTTGAACATTCATAGCCGTTAATTGCTCTATCTCTTTTTTTGCCTTTTGCTTAAATTCCTCTACTGCGTTAACTATATTATAACCATAATAAGCAATTACTTCTAGATAGATATATGGTCCTCCTTCTAAAGTATCTACTCTAGTTTTTGCAACTTTATAAATTGCAGGGGACTTATTTGCCATATATTCAACAATTTGTCTAAATACACTATCTGAAATTGTGAAATTTCCTAAGTAACTAAACGTTGGTCTAATAATAGATTTTTCAGACATATAGGGTTTTACCCCTACTCCCTTAGATTTAAAAATTTGTAAAGGGTCTAATATATAACCAGAAAAATCTTTTTTTAATTCAAAAGTAGGAACAGGAATAACATGTTTTCCCTCCGTTTGACGAATACGCTTTGCTGTTGCCATTTCGTCTGGAGTTGCAACATCTGTTATATATATAAATTTTGAAATTGGTGGTAATCCTAAATTTTCTGCAATTTTTTTAACCATATCATCAGACGTACCTAAAATAAGTATTTTGTCTGGCTTATATTTTTTTATGGCCTTTATTATTTCTTCTTTTTCTGAATTTTCTATAAATAATGCCTGTTTAACTGTTTCTATTTTTGTAGGGGCCTTTTTTGCAGAATTTCCAGCAATTATTTCATTTTCTTTTATAAAAAGTCCATCATCTATTAAATAGCTAATATTGTTTTCACTTGCAACTAGTCCTGCTCTATAACTTTTTCCCGTTCCAGAAGGTCCAACAAAAGCATATACAGTTATTTTTTCTCTAACATCTAATATATTTTTAATATTCATACCAAAGCTCCTTTAAAGTATTGCTTATATTAAATTAATATGTTTTAATTATTATATCACTTAAATTTATAATTGGGAAGGAATTTTGAAAGGAAAATAAGGTTGAAAAATAATATAGGAAAAAGTCCATAGAAAATAAGCGTAAATGTAATACACAAACGCTTGTTTGACAT
>CANQRO010000022.1 GCA_947626205.1 uncultured Clostridia bacterium | reverse complement strand
ATGTTATGGATTGTTGGAATAACAAATGCTATAAATTTAATTGATGGATTGGATGGATTATCATCAGGAATATCACTTATATCTTGTGTATCTTTATTAATTATATTCTCTTTAAACGATTCACCAATTATAGCAACAGTATTAGTAACTGCCGTAGCAGGTGGTATAGTTGGTTTTATGCCATTTAATGTTAATCCTGCCAAAACATTTATAGGTGATACAGGAACAAATTTTTTAGGGTATTCACTATCTATAATATCAATATTAGGAGTCGCAAAAACTTATACAGCCATAGTTTTAATTGCACCATTAATTGTATTAGCATTACCTATATGCGATACAATATTTGCGATTATTAGAAGAGTAATAAAAGAGAAATCAATAAAAGCAATTTTTAATGCAGACAATGGACATATTCATCATAGATTAATGAAAAAAGGTTATACTCAAAAACAAGCAGTTTTTATATTATATGGAATTAGTGCAACTTTTGGAATGTTTGCAGTAATCCTATTAGAAAGTGGAATATGGAAAGCGGTATCATTTGCACTAATAATGTTAGCAATAGCACTACTTGGTTATAAAGATATATTAAAAATAAGAAATGATGAAAGTAAAGATATATAAATTTTAAATGATATTAAGTTTGTTATATAATCATTAAGGAAATGTAGGAGTGATATTTGTGTTTTTAAAAAATATAATGGCAAATTTAAAAAAATATTCTTTCTTGTTACAGCAACTAATAAGTAGAGATTTTAAAGTAAAGTATAAAAGATCAGTTTTAGGGGTACTTTGGAGCTTATTATATCCAATACTTACAATGGCAGTTATGGCAATTGTATTTTCAAATGTATTTAAAATGAGTACACCGGGAGTTAATTATTTGGCATATTTACTTTCTGGATTAGTAATGTTTAATTATTTTAGTGAGGCATCTAACTTAGCTATGAGTTCAGTAGTGGCAAATTTTTCCTTAATAAATAAAATATATATCCCAAAATATATTTTCCCACTATCAAAATGCCTATTTGTTGGAATAAACTTTTTGCTAACCCTAATTCCACTATATATAGTTTTATTCGCAACAGGAACGGGAGTTAATATATATCATTTAATGTTGCCATATGCTTTTATATGCCTATTTATGTTTACACTTGGAATGGGATTTATATTATCTGCTGTATCAGTATTTTTAAGAGATATGTTTTATATATATGGAATAATTATAATGCTATGGACATATTTAACACCGATTATGTATGATATTAAATTAATATCTGTAGAATTACAAACGCTATTTAAGTTAAATCCAATGTATCATTATATTAATTTTGCAAGAGAAATTATATTATATCACAGGATACCACAGCCATTTACTTGGATGGTTTGCTTAGGCTCTTCTTTAGCGGTATTATTAATTGGAGTTGTTGTGTTTAGAAAAACACAAGATAAATTTATATATTACGTTTAAAATAGATTTTAGCTTTTAGGAGGAGTTATAAAATTATGATTAAAGTTGACAATGTTTCAATGAAATTTAATTTAGGAATAGAAAAAAACTTTTCATTAAAATTGTTTTTCATAAATTTATTTAAATCAAAAAAGAATAAACCGAAGAAAGAAACTTTCTGGGCATTAAAAGATGTATCTTTTGAGGTAAAAAAAGGAGAAGTTATTGGATTTGTAGGTAGTAATGGAGCTGGAAAATCTACAATGTTAAAAGTAATAGCAGGAGTTATGAAACCAACAATTGGTAAAGTAACAGTAAATGGAAATATATGCCCTATGATAGAATTAGGTGCAGGGTTTGATCCAGAACTTACAGCTAGAGAAAATATATACTTAAACGGTGCAGTATTAGGGTATAGCAAAGAATTTTTAAAAAGTAAATTTAATGAAATAGTAGATTTTTCAGAATTAAGAGACTTTTTAGATGTACCTGTAAGAAATTTTTCTTCTGGTATGACAGCTCGTTTAGCATTTTCGATAGCTACAATAGTTGATCCAGAGATTTTAATAGTAGATGAAATATTATCAGTTGGAGATATTGCTTTTCAACAAAAAAGTGAAGAAAAAATGAAAAGTATGATAAATGGAGGAACTACAGTTCTATTTGTTTCACATTCTCTAGAACAAATAAAAAAGATATGTACAAAAGCGGTATGGTTAGATCATGGAACTGTTAAAATGATAGGAAATACAGAGGAAGTTTGTAATGCATATTATGAAAGTCAAATGAAATAGGAGGAAAATGTGAAGTTAAAAATACAAAAACTTAGAGAATATTTAAAGACTAATGGCATAAAGGAAACAGTGAAAAAAACATATAGATATATTTGTTTTAATGTAAAAGTTAAGAATAATACAAATTTTAACACGATATATAAGTTATCAAAAAAAGAAAAAAGTCAAGTAAAACTAAAAACAAAAAATACTATATATATTTTTACTGATAAACCATACTATGAAGATAGTCGGAAATTCAAAAATATCTAAGATTGCAAATACATTTAACCAAATGGGATATATAGTAAAATTTTTTTATGCAATAGATAGTAGTAAACCAAGTAAAATGTTATTACCATTAGTAGAGCATAAAAAAATATGTAATATAAATATAACTGAATTTGAGAAAAATGTAGCTTCACAAGATATTTGTATAGTAAATACTCAAGATAAAACAGTTAAACCTTTTATTGAAGTTGCAAGAACTAGAGGGTGCAAAATTGTTTACGAAACTGAAAGTGATATAACAGAATATTACGATTATTGTTCTAAAATTGTTGATAATATATATACAGAGAAAAAATGCAATGAATTATTTTATAATAATGTTTCTGTTATAATATTAAACTATAATAATAAAAATGTCATAGAAAATTGTATAAATTCAATATTAAAATTCAATGAAAGATATGAAGTGGAGATTATAGTAGTAGACAATCAAAGCACAGATGGTTCATATCAGTTGCTACAAGAAAAATATAAAAATAAAATAAAATTATTAAAAAATTCGAAAAATGGTTGTTCATCAGGAAGAAATTTAGGAGTAAAAAATGCTACTAAAGATTATATAATGTTTTTAGATAGTGATCAGTGGATTTTACATAAATATTGGCTAGAACCATATATAGAAATTTTAACACAGGATAAAAGTATAGGAGGATTAGGTTGGGCATCAGGCTGGTTTAATAGCGATGGATATTCATATAATGTTGCTGATAGTTTTCCTTATAGATATATACCACCTATGGTAATGTACAGATTCGATATAGGATATTTAGGTACTGGAGGACTAATCTTAAAAAAAGAATTGTTTAATAAAATAGATGGATTTGATTTATATTATGATCCAACATGCTATGAAGACACAGACTTATCTTTAAAAATAAGAAACGAGGGATTAGAGTTAGCATATACAACATATTTGGGAGTAGGTCATCTTCCACATCAAACGACTAAAAGTGGTACTAAGGATCATGATACATTGATAAAAAGTAAAGGAGATTATTTTGTTTCTAAATGGAAAAAAATAAATCCAAAACTCTTAAAATATATAAAATAAAAAGGATTTCAATATGAAAGATAAATTAAGTAAATTAAAATCACTGATAAAAAAATATGGTATTTTAAAAACAATAAAGAAACTATTAAATTATATTTGGTCAAAAATAGTAATTACATTTAATAGTTTAAACGTTTTAAGAAATAAAAAAATAAATAGATTATTAAATGAATTCATTAACAAAGGTGATTATGATAGAATTATTGTATGGTGTAGTAACTTTGGATGGGATGTGCCATTATTTCAAAGACCTCAACACATTTCACTTAATTTATCAAAACAAAAATGCTTAGTTTTTTATGAGGTTACACACTTTACAGATAAAGTGAAAGATTTAAAAAAGGCAAATGAAAACTTAATATTAGTAAATTTAGAAAATATCAAAATGCGTAAAATGTTATTTTCTAAACTTAAAAGTGTAACTAAACCTAAATATATACAAATATATTCAACAGATTGGAAAATGAAATTAAGCGAACTAAAAGAATATATTAGCATGGGGTTTAAAGTAATTTACGAATATATAGATGAAATAAATCCTATTCTTACAGGAACAAAAGAAATTCCAATAAATATAGAAGAAAAATATCATTATATGCTAAAAGATGTAGAGAATGTATATGTTGTAGTAACTGCAGACAAGCTAAAAGAAGATATAATAAAGTCAAGAGGAGAGAAAAATTTAGTATTTGCTAGCAATGGTGTAGATTATGAACATTATAAAAATATAAATAACAATTTCAAATTTGATAAAGATTTTAAAAATATATTATCGCAAAATAAGCCTATTGTAGGATATTACGGAGCAATAGCAGTATGGTTTGACTATGATATGGTAAAAAAATTAGCAATTGAAAGACCTGATATAAATATAGTTTTAATAGGAAGTAAGTATGATGATTCACTAGAAAAATCAGGAATAGAAGAGATAGATAATGTGTACTTTTTAGGTACGCGAAACTATAATGTGCTTAAGAATTATGCGAATTGTTTTGATGTATGTACGGTTCCATTTTTAATAAATGATATTACTAAAGCAACATCTCCATTAAAAATATTCGAATATATGGCATTAGGAAAACCTATTGTAACTACGGCAATGGATGAATGTAAAAAATATAAATCAATTTATATAGCAAACAATTCTGAAGAATTTATAAATATGATAGATATAGCATTAAAACTAGACAAGAAGAAAAATAATGAATATTTTAAAATCTTAGAAAAAGAAGCTATAGAAAATTCGTGGCAAAATAAGGCTAAAGAGATAGTAAAATTTTTACAATCTGTAGAATAAATAATAAATTTTAAAGGATATGAACTATAATATGGATAAAGAACAAATATTGGGTTTTAATGTATGTACATATAGTGAAGAAGAACTGATAAAAAAGATATTTATAGATTATAAAAATAATGATCAGTCTTTTATTGTTAATATAAATCCAGAAATAGCAGTTGCTAATTATAAAAATAAGGAACTAAAGGAAGTATTTAATTCACAAAAATATCAGATTCCAGATGGAAGTGGAATAGTATGGGCATCCAAAAAGAAAAAGGGAAATATAAAGAAAAGAATAACTGGAATAGATTTAATGATTAAACTTTGCGAGGAATCTATAAAGTATGATGCAAGTATTTATTTGTATGGAGGAAAACCAGAAATTGCAAAACTTGCAAAAGAAGAACTAATAAAAAAATATCCTAAAATTAATATAGTAGGAGTATGTGATGGTTATTGTGATGAAAACAAGGCAATAGAAGATATAAAAGGAAAAAAACCAGATATCCTATTTGTTGGATTAGGTAGCCCAAAGCAAGAAAACTTTATAATAAAACAAAAACAAGAATTTATAAATACTAAAATACTTATGCCAGTAGGAGGTTCTTTTGATGTTATAAGCAAAACCAAAAAAAGAGCCCCAAATTGGGTAATAAAATGTAATATAGAATGGTTATATAGACTAATAAAAGAACCAACAAGAATAAAAAGACAATTGAAATTAGTAAAATTTATGTATTTGGTTAATAAAGATAATAATGCAAAATACGACTAAAAGAGTTTGTAATGCAAGAAATTATTATAGAATAAAAGTAAAGGAAGAAAATAAAAGGAAGTTTTATGTTATGAAAAAACTATTATTTGCATCATATTCGTTAGATTTAGGTGGAATAGAAACAGCTCTCGTAACTCTACTTAACTATTTAGTACAAGAATATAAAATAACACTTGTATTAGAAAAAAAGCAGGGCATATTTTTAGATGAATTAGATAGTAGAGTAGAAATAATAGAATATAAAACATGTCAATCAAAAAATATAATATTTAGAAAAATAGCAAATTTATTAAAAAGATTTAAATTCATATTAAAGCATAAAAACAAATATGATTTTGCAGGAAGTTTTGCAACATATTCTATACCAGCATCTTTTTGTGCAAGAATGGCATCAAAGAACAGTGCTTTATGGGTACATTCAAATTATTTAGATAAAAATAATGGAAATATAGAGGAAACTATAAAATTTTTTGAAGGAATAAAATATAGAGGATTTAAAAAGATAATATGCATATCAAACAACTCTGCAAAAGCACTTAAACAAATTTTAAATTTTAATCAAGATAATATAATAGCAAGTAACAATATAATAAACTATAAAAAAATATTAAAAGAATCAAAGGAGAACATCGATTTAGAGAAAGATTCAACTATAACATTTTTAAATATAGCAAGGCACGATGAAGAAGCAAAGAATATAACAAGACTAATAGAAGCTACAAAATTATTAAAAGAAAACAAATATAAATTTAAAATACTGCTTGTAGGAGAGGGAAAAGATACAACCTTATATAAGACATTAGTGGCAAAATATCACTTAGAAAATGAGATTATATTTTGTGGAGAACAGACTAATCCATATCCATATTACAATTTATGTGATTGCTTTATTCTTACATCAGATTATGAGGGATATCCGGTAGTGTTTATTGAAGCTAAAATATTAAATAAGCCAATAATAACGACAGATGTATCAGATGCAAAAGAGGATATAGAAGGGACTTATGGAATAGTAACAACTAAAAATACAGAAGGAATATATAATGCAATGAAAAATTTTATAGAAAATGGCTATGTAATAAAAGAAAAATTTAACCCAGAAGAATATAACCAAAAGATATTAACTCAGTTAAGAGAATTGCTTTAGTAATAAATTTATTCTTATGATATTGATAGTACAAATAGAAAAATTATTATAAGTAAGTAGGTGAGAAAATGCCAAAAATAAGTGTAATTGTACCAGTTTACAACACAGAAAGATATTTATCAAAATGTTTAGATTCTATATTAAATCAAACTTATGATGATATAGAAGTTATAGTTGTAAATGATGGTTCAACAGATAATTCAGAACTAATAATAAAAGAATATGTAAATAAATTTCCCAATAAATTAAAGTATTATAAAAAGGAAAATGGCGGATTATCTGATGCTAGAAATTATGGTGTAGAAAAAGCAATAGGTGATTATTTATGTTTTGTAGATTCAGATGATTATATAGATACAAAACTATTTGAAATGGTAACACCACAGATGGACAAGCAAATAGAGCTAATTAAATATAAAGCAATAATTGTAAATGAAAAATATAAAGAAATAGAAAAAATAGATGGACCAGTATTTGAGAAAACACCTGGTCAAGATGCATTCAATAAATTAGTTTTTCAAGACACATTGATAGAACCAGCATGGTTATATTTATATAAAAAAGATTTTTATATAAACAATAAATTTGAATATAAGGTAGGATTATATCATGAAGATTTCGGACTAACTCCAATAGTAATTATAAAAGCAAATTCAGTAATTTCTATTGATTATTATGGGTATTATTATTATCAAAGTGATGATAGTATAACAAGAAATGAAGATTATAAAAAAACAAAGAAAAAAGTGTGGGATGTATTACAACATTATGACAATATGATAAAAATACTAGATAATGGTAAATTTAGTAAAACTACTAAAGAAAATATAAAACAGTATTATACAAATTCTGTATTGCTAAAAGCGAAAGAATTAAATAAAGAGGATTTAGATTTATACATAAATGAGATAAAGAAGAGAAAAATGATTTCTAATATAAAAGTTAAAAATATTAAGCAATTAATTAAAAAAATAATTTTAAAATTAAATGTAATTTTATATTTTAAATTAGTATAAATGAGATTGACAATAGACACCTATTTGATTTATAATCAAACGTGTTAAAAAGGATGGGGAATATAATGAATTTAGTTACAAAAAGGTACATAAAAAAACGAGGAAATGTACATGTACAAAGAAATAATGGAATATTAAGAATAGTTAATGAATCAGAAAATACAGTTACATTAATATTACCTAAACTATTTATATGCAAAAAAGAATTTTTGGCAGTAAAGTTTTTTGGAAATCTAATAAGAGGAGAAGGACAACCAGTCTTAAAAATAGTAGATAGAAGGAGAAATATTGTTTCAGAAGTAGACTTAAACACAAATAATTATTTAAAAAGACCAGCTAAATATTTTATGATTGCATTAAGGGTAATGCCTAAAACAGAAATAGAAATTAGTAATTTAGACATAGAATATATAGATACATATCAAGATAAAATAAAAGATAGATTTAAAGGCAATATTTTATTAGTATCTCCAGGATATCCTAGTGATAGAGATAGATATAATATGGGCTTTATACATACTAGAGTAAAAGAATACAAAAAACTTAATTGGAATATTGATGTAATATACACAAATGATATGTATAGTACAACATTTTATGAGTATGAGGGTGTACAAGTTTGTAAAACAAATTATCTAACATTAAGAAATATTTTGCAAGAAAGAAAATATGATAAAATTTTAATTCATTTCTTCAATGATAGATTTGCACAAATATTAGATGCAACAGATATATCTGATACAAGGGTTTACTTATATTCTCATGGTGCAGATACTATGTATAGAGATTACAATATAATGACAGCACCTTATTTTACGCAACCACAACCACTAAGTAGAGAACAAGAAGAGTATTATAAGTTTAGAGATAAAATACTCAATAGATATAATAATAAAGAAAACGTAAAATGGTTTTTTGTTACTGAATGGACAAGAAAGCATAGTGAAGAATTAAATAATATAAAATATAAAAATAGTGAAATAGTACCTTGCTTTGTAGATAATAATACATTTACATACGAACCTAAAGATCCTGAACTTAGAAAAAAAATATTTATAATAAGAAAATTCCACAATATAAATACATATTCAATAGACATAGATGTAAGAGTAATATTAGAACTAAGCAGAAGACCATTTTTTAATGATTTGGAATTTAACATATATGGAGATGGATGTGAACACGAAAGATTGGTAGCACCAATAAAGAAATTTCCTAATGTACATATCCATAAAAGAACTTTAACACATGAACAAATAGCAGATGCACACAAGCAAAATGGAATTGCTTTATTTGCAACTAGATATGACTCACAAGCTGTTTCTTCATGTGAAGCTGCTATGTCTGGACTTGTTGTTATTAGTTCAAAAAATCCTGGCGTAGAGCAAGAAATAAATCCCGAATTTGGTACGCTTTGTGAAACAGAAAACTATATTGAATATGCAGATAAAATAGAAGAATTGTATTATGATAAAGAGAAGTTTTTGGATTTAAGCAAAAAAATGCATGATTACTTAATGAGCATTTATGCTTATGATAGCACAATACAAAAAGAAATAGATATATTTAAAGAAGATGAAAAAAAAGAAATAGTAAAACAAACTTATCCAGAACAAGATGATGATATTCTTTTAACAATAGCTATACCATCATATAATGTTGGAAAATACTTAAAAAATGGTGTGCTTTCATTAATAAATAATAAATATGCAAACAAATTAGAAATATTGATAATAAATGATGGCTCAAAAGATAATACAGCAATTATAGGAAAAGAATTAGAACAACTTACAACAGTAAATGGAAAATCAATAGTAAAATTAGTTGATAAAGAAAATGGTGGTCATGGTTCTACTATAAATGAGGGAATAAAACGTGCAAGAGGGAAATATTTCAAACTTATGGATGGAGATGACTATTTTGCTACAGAAGAATTAGAAAAATTGTTAGAAATATTAGAACACGAAGATACTGATATCATATTAAATAATTACGTAGAAGACTTTTCAGAGACATGCACAACGAATGTTATGAAATTATATGAATTTATGATTCCAGGAATAAAATATTATATGGATGATTTATGTATTCCTGAATATGGCTTTAAAACATGGGGTCCGTTACTATCAACATCTACTTACAGAACAGAAATGTTAAGAAAAGGAAACTTCAAAATTACTGAGCATTGTTTTTATGTAGATATGGAATTAAATTTATATGCAATAATAAATGCAAAAACTGTAAAATATTATCCATTAGATTTGTATTTTTATTATTTAGGAAGACAAGGTCAATCGATGTCTAGAGAATCTTATACAAAAAATTATAAGCATCATGAAAAAGTAACATTAAAATTATTACAAGAGTTTACCACAAATCCTAATATAGGAGAAGTGAAAAAAGAATATTTAAAAAATAATATGATTATACCTATGGTAGGTTCACAATATTACATAGAAACTGAATATTTAGATAAAAGAAAACCTTTTTATGAATTTGATAAAAAAATGAGGCAGTATAGTGAAATTTATAATGACCCAATTATAGCAACTAAGAGAATAAAATTTCATAGAATTAGTAGAGGATACTTGATTAAATTAATGCATATAAGAGATAATATTATACGTATAATAAGACGAAAATAGTTTAAAAGGAGAAATAAATGGAAACAAAGTGTTTAATAGTAGGAGCCGGAATTTCTGGACTTACTTTAGCAAACTACCTAAAAAATGATGATTATATAATAATTGAGAAAGATGAGCAAATTGGAGGATATTGTAAAACAATAAAAAAAGCAGATTTTATTTGGGATTATGCGGGACATTTTTATCATTTTAAAGATGAAGAAATAAAAAAACTATTTATGGAGAAAATGTCAAATGAAGAAATAATACACCAAGAAAAAAATACAAAGATTTATTATGGAGATAGACTAATAGATTATCCTTTCCAAACTAATATACATCAGCTACCAAAGCAAGAATTTATAGATTGCTTATATGATTTGTATAATAAAATCGAAAAAGAAAACTATGATAATTTTTTAGATATGTTATATGGTAAGTTTGGTAAATCCATTGTTGAAAAATTTTTAAAGCCATATAATGAAAAATTGTATGCATGCAATTTAAATAATTTAGATAAAAATGCAATGGGAAGGTTTTTCCCATATGCAGACATAAAAAAAATAATAAATAATATGAAGGAAGGAAAAATGTCATCATATAATGATACTTTTTTATACCCAAAAAACGGAGCACAAAGTTTCATAAATAAATTATATGATAGTCTTGATAAAACAAAAATAAAACTAAACACAGAAATTGTTAATATAGATATAAACCAGAAAAAAGCTATAACTAACAATGGAGAAGAAATAAAATTTGAATATTTAGTTAATACATCTCCATTAAATAATTTTCTTAAATTGATAAATACTCAAGAAAGTAAAAAAATAGAAAGCGAATTATCATATAATAAAGTTTTAGTTTTTAATTTAGGATTTGAGAAAAAAAGTACTTATAAAGAACATTGGATATATTTCCCTCAGCAAGATATAAACTTTTACAGAGTAGGATTCTATGATAATATACTTAACTCTGATAAATTAAGCATGTATATAGAAATTGGATTTTCAAAAGATGATAAAATAGATGTAGAGAAAGAATTAAAAGATACACTTAAAAATTTAGAAAAGATAGGAATTACAAATAATAATAAATTACTAGAATATTCTACCATAATAATGGATCCTGCATATGTTCACATAAATGAACATAGTAGTAATGACATTACTAATTTTATGGAAAAAATTAATAATAACAACGTGTACAGTATAGGTAGATATGGAGAATGGACATATTGTTCTATGGAAGATTGTATGTTAGAATCTAAAAGATTATCTAATATTATAAATAATGCATAAATGAAGATTAATGAAAGGAAATAGATTCTTATGATTAATAAAATCAAAAATTATATTAAAGAAAATAAATTGTATATTGCAGTAATGTTCTTGGGTATAATTGCATTTGCATTACAAATGAGATATGTTGTATATTATGCAGATGATTTTGGAGAAATGTTTGTAACAAAAGGAAAAGGTATAGGAGCAGCATTTTCAAAATATGCTGAGTATTATATGACTTGGGGAGGAGGACTAAATGTACTTATAATATATATTTTCTTGATGTTCGATATATCTGTATGGAAAATTTTTAATTGCTTTATGATATTCGTAATAGTTGCTTTAGCTGTCAGAATGATTAGCTATAAAACTAAGATAAACAAAGCAATGTTAGCTCTAGTGTTTTGGATATCATTATATGCATTAAATATTTTAATATCTAGGGAAGTTATATATTGGGTATCTGGTAATTTATCATACATTTTACCAATCTTTCAAACAATAATTTATTTCTATTATTTATATTCTAGGCTTATAATGAAAACGAGTCCTAAAAAATATGATTATATATTGTTACCTTTATCTGCAATATGGGCAGGATGGAGTTCACCACAATCAGGTGCAACAATCTTTGTAATAACATTGTTACTGGTATTATGGGTAAGATTTATTAAAAAAGAAAAAATAAATAAAATATATAGTTTATCTGTATTTTTTTGCTTGATAGGATATATGATTTTATATTTAGCACCTGGAAATTATGCAAGAATGGATGCTTTTGAAGAATATAGCAGTTTAGGAATATGGGATAGAATATTATATAGAATAGACAACATATTTAAAATATTATTTGAATTTGTAAAAGGATACGAAATAGGTAGAGTTTCATTTTACTTATTTATAACTATTGGAATAATATCAATAATAGCATTAAAATTCGTAAAAGATGAAAAAAATAATGTAATACAAAAATTGATAAAATCAACATCATATATAGTATTATCGTTTATAGCACTAAATTTCATTTCAAAAATAGATTTTGTTAATTCTACTGTTATAACAGAAAAATTATTTACGTATAGAAATTTATACAAGGAAATAACTAAAAACACATTCGAATTGCAGATGATAGTTCCATATATTTTTGGAATAATGGTTATTTTATCTAGTATAATATCTTCAATATATATATCTGTAAAGAAAAAAGATCCTTTTTTAGTACTAATGATGATAACAGCTTTTTTAAGTCAAATAGTAATGTTGATGGCACCTGCAAGTGAACATCGTACAATGTATATTGCAATAATACACTGTACACTAGCAATCATGTATTTAGTAAAAATAATAAGAGAAGAAAATATAAGTGTTTATAGTATATTTATTTTAATTTTAGCCATATGTAATATACAATTAGGATTAATAGCATTAATAGGATATATAATTTTAAATAATATTAATACTGAAAATAGAGTTAAATGTGAACTTGTTGTTATAGCATTTATAATAGGAAGTTTATGTTATACACAGTATGTACAAGTAGTAGAAAATTATAGGTTAAACAAAATAATATATAATTCTAATATTGCGAGAATAGAAAAATTTAAAGAACAAGATGAAACCAATAAATTATATTTATTAAATCCACTAACTGCAGAATATGGATTTACTCCTTTAGTTGGTATAGAATGGATACAAAACGACTTGAAAGAATATTTTGGATTAGATGAAGATGTAGAATTTTTAGAAGAAAACATAACAAAAGAAGCTTTATTAGGAAGGGAGAATTAAAATGAAAGTTGTAATTTTAGCAGGTGGATTCGGAACAAGAATTTCAGAAGAATCACACTTAAGACCAAAGCCAATGATTGAAATTGGTGAGCAACCAATATTGTGGCATATTATGAAGGAATATTCACATTATGGTTTTAAAGATTTTATAATTTGCCTAGGATACAAATCTTATGTAATAAAAGAATATTTTGCAGATTATTTTTTACATACATCTGATGTAACATTTGATTTAGCAAAAAATGAAATGACAGTTCACAATAATTATTCAGAAGATTGGAAAGTTACGTTAGTTGATACAGGTTTAAATACAATGACAGGAGGAAGAATAAAAAGAATACAAAAATATGTAGGAAATGAAACCTTTATGCTTACATATGGCGATGGTGTTAGTGATGTTAATATAAATGAACTAGTACAATTCCATAAATCTCACGGAAAATTGGCAACAATGACAGCAGTGAACGTAGGTCAAAAATTTGGAGTTTTAGTTACAGATAAAGATAATAATATAAAATCATTTAGAGAAAAAAGAGATACAGATGGTTCATTAATAAATGGTGGATATATGGTATTAGAACCTAAAGTATTTGATTATATAACTGAAGGAGATTCAACTGTATTTGAACAAAAACCTTTAGAAAAATTAGCTGAAGAAAATCAATTGGTTGCTTATAATCACAAAGGATTTTGGAAATGTATGGATACTCAAAGAGATAAAATGCAACTAGAAGAAATGTGGAATAGTGGACAAGCTAAATGGAAAGTGTGGTAAGATTAGTGAAAGAAATAACATCACAAATATTCATGCTTATAAAGAAGATAAATTATATATTACCTGTTATCATAACTGCAATTTTATCATTTGGATTTACTATTACAAATTATTCTGTTAACATAGATTCATTAGAATATGAAAGATATTATGAAAGTGGAAATGAATTACTACTTATATAAAAGAAAAACTATATATAAAACAAACAGATTTAAGAGTAAAATTTATAAGAAAATTAGAACACATGTTAAAATAGAAGATATGGGCAAATATTCTTTAAACACAGATTATATAGACAAACCAATGCAAACTATAGCAAATTCATATATAAATTGGACAATGGTTGCATTTGGAGAAGCAAATACACCTATATTTAATTGGTTAAAAATACTAGGATATCACTTACATCAAGGAAATGTTAATATGACAAACGAGGCTCGTAATATTATGGCGAATGAACCACATTATCCAGCAAACGGATATATAAAAGAAACAGATGAATTTATTATTGTAAATATATAGAGGAGGTTTATAAATGAATGTACTAGATTTCTACAAAGGAAAGAAAGTATTAATAACTGGCCATACTGGATTTAAAGGAACATGGCTTAGTAAAATATTAATAAATGCTGGAGCTAATGTTGTAGGATATTCATTAGAACCACCGACTAATCCTAGTTTATTTAATATATCTAAAATCGAAGAAAAAATGACATCTATAATAGGAGATGTTAGAGATATAAAACACTTAAAAGAAGTTTTTGAAAAAGAAAAACCAGAAATAGTATTTCATCTAGCTGCTCAACCAATTGTACGAACTTCGTATGAAGAACCTGTATATACATATGAAACAAATGTGATGGGAACTGTAAATGTTTTAGAATGTATTAGAACATCAACATCAGTAAAATCATTTTTAAATGTAACAACTGACAAAGTTTATAAAAATAATGAATGGGAATGGGGATATAGAGAAAACGAGTATTTAGATGGATTTGATCCTTATTCAAATAGTAAATCATGTTCAGAACTAGTAACACATAGCTATAAAAATTCATTCTTTTCAGATAACAGAGTAAGAATATCCACAGCAAGAGCAGGAAATGTAATTGGCGGTGGTGATTTCGCTAAAGATAGAATAATTCCAGATTGCATAAGGGCAGCAGAAAAAAATGAAAAAATAGTTGTAAGAAATCCATATTCAATAAGACCTTACCAACATGTATTAGAACCACTCTTTGCATATATGTTAATTGCACAAAAACAATATGAAGATGAAAAATATGCAGGATATTATAATGTTGGACCAAATGAAGAAGATTGTGTATCAACAGGAAATTTAGCAGATTTATTCTGTAAATATTGGGGAGAAAATATTCAATGGGAAAATCAGTTTGTAGATGGTCCACATGAGGCAAACTTTTTAAAATTAGATTGTTCAAAAATAAAATCAGTTTTAAAGTGGAAACCAAATTGGAATATAGAAAAAGCTATTGAAAAAACAGTTGAATTTGCAAAATCAGATAATAAAATTGAAACTATGAATAAACAAATAAATGAATTTTTTAATAAAGGAGAGTAAAAGTATGTTTGAAAATAAAAACGAGCAAGAAGCAAGAAATGAAATTTTAAAATTAGTAGAAGAATATTGCAATAAATATCATAATCAGAAAAGAGAATTCAAAGAAGGAGATAGAATACCTTATGCTTCAAGAGTCTATACAAGTGAAGAAATGGTTAATCTAGTAGATAGTTCTCTAGAATTTTGGTTAACATCAGGCAGATATACAAAACAATTTGAAACAGATTTTGCAAAATTATTAGGTGTAAAATTTTGTAGCTTAGTAAATTCAGGATCATCTGCAAATTTAATTGCATTTATGACTTTAACTTCACCATTATTAAAAGAAAGAGCAGTAAAAAGAGGAGATGAAATAATAACTGTTGCTGCTGGATTCCCAACAACGGTTGCACCTATAATTCAATATGGTGCTATTCCAGTTTTTGTAGATGTAACAATACCAGAATATAATATAGATGTAGAAATGTTAGAAAAGGCATTGTCAGATAAAACAAAAGCAGTAATGATAGCACATACTTTAGGAAATCCTTTTAATTTAGAAAAAGTAAAAGAATTCTGCGACAAACATAATTTATGGTTAATAGAAGATAATTGTGATGCGCTTGGTTCTAAGTATGAAATAAATGGAGAAGAAAGATATACTGGAACAATAGGAGATATTGGAACTTCAAGTTTTTATCCACCACATCATATGACAATGGGAGAAGGTGGAGCCGTATATACCAATGATGCATTGCTAAATAAGATAATAAAATCATTTAGAGATTGGGGTAGAGATTGTAGTTGCCCTTCAGGTATGGATAACTTATGTGGACACAGATTTGACAAGCAATATGGAGCTTTACCTGTTGGATATGATCATAAATACGTTTATTCTCACTTTGGATATAATTTAAAAGCAACAGATATGCAAGCGGCTATCGGTGTTGCACAGTTAAAAAAAGTACCAGAATTTACTAAAAAAAGACAAGAGAATTTTGCTATGCTAAAAGAAGGATTGAAAGACTTACAAGATAAAATAATATTACCAGAAGCTACAAAAAATTCAAAACCAAGTTGGTTTGGATTCTTAATTACTTGTAAAGAAGGAACAGACAGAAATAAAGTAGTTGCATATTTAGAAGAACATGGTATACAAACAAGAAACTTATTTGCAGGTAATTTAACAAAACATCCATGTTTTGATGAAATGAGAGAGAAAAAAGAAGGATACAGAATAGTTGGAGAACTAACTAATACAGACAGAATTATGAAAGATACATTTTGGATTGGAGTATATCCTGGAATGACAGAAGAAAAAATCAATTATATGATAAAATGTATAAAAGAAATTATATAGTATTACAAAAAGGATAATTTTATGGTTAATAGAGAAACACAAAAAAATATAAAAGAATTGATTAAGCAATTTATAAAATTCGGAATAATAGGTGTATCAAATACTTGCATTTCATTGGTTATATATTATATTTTAATATGGTTTAATTGTAATTATATTATAGCAAACATAATAGGATTTTTAATTAGTACTTTAAATGCATATTATTGGAATAATAAATATGTATTTAAAAATACAAATGAAAACAAATTAAAAGTTATAATAAAAGTATACATATCTTATGGAGTTACATTTGTTATGAGTACTTGTTTACTATATGTGTTTGTTGATATTTTAAAAATATCAAAATATATTGCACCACTAATAAACTTATGTATAACAGTTCCGCTAAATTTTATAATAAATAAACTTTGGGCATTTAAACAAAGATAGTGTAAAGTAATCTATGAAAAAATAGATTATGAAAGACACTATGCAATAGAAGTAAAAAAGAACATTGAAAA
>CANQRO010000021.1 GCA_947626205.1 uncultured Clostridia bacterium | reverse complement strand
ATGTCAAACAAGCGTTTGTGTATTACATTTACGCTTATTTTCTATGGACTTTTTCCTATATTATTTTTCAACCTTATCATTCCTTAAAATTATATTTAGGTTTTTAAGGTTTTACCTATAAACCTTAAATAAAGTTATTCTACTACTGCTAATATATCATTTTCTCTTACTATTATATATTCTTCTCCTTCGTATTTAACTTCTGTTCCAGAATATTTACTTACTACTACTTTATCACCTTTTTTTACTTCTACTGGAACTACTTTTCCATCTTGTTTTAAACCAGGTCCTACTGCAATTACTTCTGCAATTTGTGGCTTTTCTTGACTATTAGCAGATAATATAATTCCACTTTTAGTAGTTTCCTCACTTTCTAACATTTTTATTACCACTCTGTCTTGTAATGGTTTTAACATTTTCATTACCTCCTTCAAAATTAAGACTGCTTATATAGCATTTTTCTTACGGATATCAGCCATTTAAGTTTTATATACTATTTTATTAGCACTCTTTTTATTTGACTGCTAATACTTTATACCTTTTATTAGCAAATGTCAATATACTTTGCTAAAATTCACATAATTTTCACAAAAAAACACTCATACTAATTGTATGAGTGTTTTTAAAAGTTATTACTATTTCATATTATTTTTTGCTGCTTTTACTAATTCTCTAAATAATGGCGCTGGACGATTTGGTCTAGACTTAAATTCTGGATGGAATTGTCCTGCTATAAAGAATGGATGTGATGGTATTTCTACTATTTCTACTAATCTACCATCTGGTGATGTTCCAGAACAAATCATTCCGGCTTGTTCTATTCTTTCTTTATAATCATTATTAAACTCAAAACGATGTCTATGTCTTTCTGATATATCTGTTTTTCCGTAAATCTTTTTAGCCAATGTTCCATCTTTTATTGTACAAGGATATGCTCCAAGTCTCATTGTTCCACCTTTTTTACTTATTCCAATTTGATCATCCATAATATGTATTACTGGGTTTGGGCATATTTCATCAAATTCTGCTGAATTTGCATCTTCTAATCCTAAAACATCTCTTGCAAATTCCACAACAGCCATTTGCATACCTAAGCATATTCCTAAAAATGGAACTTTATTTTCTCTTGCATAACGAACTGTTTGTATTTTTCCTTCAATTCCTCTATTTCCGAAGCCTCCTGGAACTATAATTCCATCAACGTCTTTTAAAAGTTCTTTCGCATTCTCTTTTGTTACAGTTTCGGAATCTATAAATTTTACTTTTGTTTTAACATTGTTAGCAAATCCTGCATGAGTAATACTTTCTACAACTGAAAGGTACGAATCTTCTAATTGTATGTATTTTCCAACAATTGCAATTGTTACTATTTTATCATCTTTTATTTTTCTAATATTTGCAATTAAATTTTCCCACTCACTATTATCTGGTACTCTATTTTCTAAATGTAATTTTTCACAAACTTCACGTGCAAGACCTGCTTCTTCTAACATTAATGGAACAGCATATAAACAGTCTGCAGTTTTATTTGGTATAACACTAGATTTTCTAACATTGCAAAATAATGCAAGCTTATCTTTTACACTTTCCGGTATATCTGATTCTGTTCTACATACTAATATATCTGGCTTAATTCCTAAACTTTGTAATTCTTTTACTGAGTGTTGAGTTGGTTTAGATTTTATTTCGTTTGATCCATATATATATGGCAATAAAGTAACATGAATATATGCAACATCTTCTGGACTTTTTTCTAATCCAATTTGACGTATTGCTTCTATAAATGGTAGGCTTTCTATATCTCCTACAGTTCCACCAATTTCTGTAATTACAACATCTATGTCATCATTTTCAAAATGATATATATTTTCTTTTATTTCGTTTGTAATATGAGGAATAACTTGAACTGTTTTTCCTAAATAATCTCCTCTTCTTTCTTTTTCAATTACGTTAGAATATATACGTCCTGTTGTAATACTGGAATGTTTTGTTAAATTTTCATCTACAAAACGTTCATAATGTCCTAAATCTAAGTCGGTTTCTGCTCCATCATCTGTTACAAAAACTTCTCCATGCTCAAATGGACTCATTGTTCCTGGGTCTACATTTATGTATGGATCAAATTTTTGAATTGTAACTTTATATCCTCTATTCTTTAGTAATCTTCCAAGTGAAGCAGCAGTAATTCCCTTTCCTAAACCTGATACAACTCCTCCTGTAACAAATACATACTTCGTACTCATTTCATTTCTCTCCTATCTTCTAAAAAACAAAAAATAGATTAAAAAAATCCCAACGCGGTTTTTTTTTAATCTATCTTCTTACTTTATATTACTAGTGTAACATTACTTTCGATAAAATGCAACACATTTCTTAAAAATTTTTTTCAATTTTAAGACTCTTCCACATATTAGCTATATTTTATACACATGGTACGCCCCGCTTATCTTACGACAAGCAGGGCTTGAAACAAAACTAATTTGCCTTACTAAAACCACTTACTAACCATCCTGTATCAGTACTTTTTTCTAATAGCTCAGAACTTAGAGTCAATACAGGGCGTAAAGGCAACTCATCGTCAATAGAACTACCAGCAAACGAGCTGGACAAGTTGGTGCCAGCTACACAGCCAGCATCAACTGCACACCCACAGAAGAAGCAACCGCATGGAATAAGCCACTACAAAGCGAGACGCCACCCAATACTTACTCACTTCTGTTGGCATTATTAAATCATAATAACTTACTTCATCTTTATTTTTAAATTGATATTTAGTTGCTGGAAGTAGACTATCTTCCGTTGTTCCATCTCCTACTAAAACCCACATTGTATTATATGGTTGTATACTGCTTGCTGTACTAATTACTCCATTTTCTGCTCCATCATCTGCTCTTTCTATTAACTCAGTTTGCTCACTTACATCTAATCCATTATCATTTTTCTTTCCATCTATTACGCTTAACTTTTCCTTCGCATATATGGTTGGATAGTTTGAGAAAGAACTACTATATGCATCTGGTACTTGACTTTTATATGCTACTGTTCTCATTAATGTTTCTGACAGAGCATATGCTTTGTTCAATGCCTCATCCGTTATTTTATCCTCTATATCCTCTATCTTTATACTTCTTGCTTTTATTCCTGCTGATTCATTTCCATATAACGCACTACATGCATCATTTAGCATTTTTACTGCATTATTATATCCTTGTGCTCCTCCTAAATGTACTGTTCCTTCAGTTGGCTCTGCTGATATTAATGTTACTTTTCCTGTTTGCTCGTCTATATCAAATACTCTCCACTCCGTTACTGCATAATTTGAGTCTGTATTTTTTAATGTTACATCGTCCTGTGGTGCATTATCCTCATTTCCACTTGAACAATATTCTAATTTCCAATCATATATATGCTTACTTTCTGTTGATGCTGTTGGTACATATGTTACTGTATCTCCTATTTTTAGTCCTTCTGGTATTTTTACATTTCCTCCACTTATTTCTGCTGAAATACTATTTATCATATTTTCTAATTTTCCTAGCCCTGTTAATTCTCTATCTTGGGATTCTTTATACTCATCTCCTGCATCTTGTGCTCTTTTTATTATTCCATCTGGTGCTAATGTTAAATTTATTGTTATGCCCGCTAATATTAATAATATTATGATTGTAATTACAAGTGCTATTAGCGTTATACCTTTATTGGATTTTGTTACATTTCCTTTTACGTTATTTTTCTCTTTTAGATTAACTCTACTTAATTTTCTTGCTTTCTGCATTTTCTTTCGTTTCCTCCTTCATATATTTTTTCTTCTAGTATGTGCATTCTTCCCTACTTTATTCTGTGTATTTCTTATTTATGTTTCTATTATATGGTTACTTATGTTTTCTTGTCAAGTTTTTTCATGTTCTGTAATGTATTTGTAATATTCTGGTATTGTTATATTTATTCTTATTATCATTAATCTGTATAATAACTAAAAAAAGGATATAGAATAATTAATTTAAGTATTCTATATCCTTTTTTAGTTATTCATTATTACTTATTAATTTTAAAAGATTTTTTCAAAACGATCTTTTTGAATTTCATCTGGTACTTCAATAGGATATTCTCCTGTAAAGCACCCTGTACAGAATCTCTTTCTGTTTGAAGCACTTGCAATTTTTAAAAGATTCTCCATATTTAGATACTCTAGCGAATCTGCTCCTATTTCTTGTCTAATTTCTTCTACTGTTTTTCTATTAGCAATTAAGTTTTCTTTACTATCTATATCTGTTCCAAAATAACATACTCCAATAAATGTAGGAGATGCAATTCTTAAATGAACTTCTTTTGCCCCTGCCCTTTTAAGTATTTGTATAATTCTCGTAATAGTTGTACCCCTAACAATTGAGTCATCTACTAATACTATTTTTTTGCCTTTTACGGTTTCTTTAATAGGATTTAATTTTAATGCTACTTTATCTCTTCTTTGTGCTTGTGTAGAAAGTATAAATGTTCTTCCTATGTATTTGTTCTTTATAAATACTACATCATATGGGATTTTAGACTCTTTAGAATATCCTAGAGCTGCGTCTATTCCAGAGTCTGGAACACCT
Organism: uncultured Clostridia bacterium; assembly: GCA_947626205.1. Taxonomy (GTDB): domain Bacteria; phylum Bacillota; class Clostridia; order TANB77; family CAG-508; genus RGIG8482. The sequence goes on along the minus strand of CANQRO010000021.1, from coordinate 13,174 downwards.
GCTACAATATCTGCATCTACTGGCGCTTGCTTTGCTAAAGCTTTTCCTACTTCTTCTCTAAATTTATGAACATTTAAGCCATCAATTGTAGAATCTGGTCTTGCGAAATATACATATTCAAAAATACATGCTCCATCCTTTTTTTCTGTATTATAGAATCTAGAATGTACTTCATTATTCGTTACACTTACCATTTCTCCAGGTTCTATATCTCTTATGAAAGTTGCTCCAACTGTATCTAATGCACAGCTTTCTGAAGCGAAAACTATATCATCTCCTAATTTTCCCATACAAAGCGGTCTAAAACCTTGTGGATCTCTTACTGCAATTAATTTTGTAGATGACATAACTAATAATGAATATGCTCCTTTTATATATTTAGTAGCATTTACTATTGCTTCTTCTACAGAATGTGTTTTTAATCTTTCTCTTGCTATAATATATGCAATTACCTCTGTATCACTAGTTGTATTAAATATTGCACCAGACTGTTGTAATTCATGTTTTAAATCCATTGCATTTGTAAGATTTCCATTATGTGCTATACACAAGTTTCCTTTAGCATATCTAGTTACTATTGGCTGTGCATTTTCTTTTCTTGGAGAACCTGTTGTAGAATAACGTACATGTCCAATAGCCATTTTTCCTTTTGGTAAAGAGGCTACAATATGTGGTTTAAACACATTAGATACTAAACCTAAATCTTTATGATATGAAACTACTCCTCCATTATTTATTGCAATTCCACAACTTTCTTCTCCTCTATGTTGTACACCTGTAAGTCCTATACAAGTAATGTGTGCTAATTCTTCTTCATTTTTCATGGTGTATATACCAAAAATTCCGCATTCTTCTTTTATTTTCTTCGACATTTTTATTGCTCCTTTTACATATTTCAACACTTTGTTGACTACGTTCCATATTATATATAAAACTTTTTAAAATGTATAGTCTATATTGTAAAAAATTTTACTTTTTGATATACTTTTTTACAGTATATATTTATAAGGAGGTTATTACATGTATAATCTTGTTGTGTTTGCTTCTGGTAATGGAACTACATTACAAAGTGTTATTGATGCAATCGAAAATAAAATTTTAGATGCAAAAATTGTTCTTGTTGTTTCAAACAATAAAGATGCCTTCGCTTTAGAAAGAGCAAAAAAGGCAAATATTGATACATATGTTATAAAGAGCAAAACTTTCGAAGATATTGATAATGAACTATCTGGAGTACTATCTAATTATAATATAAATTTAATATTACTTCTGGGCTATTTAAAACTTATAGGTCCAAATTTAATAAATAATTATACTATTATTAATACTCATCCTTCTCTTCTTCCTAAGTATGGAGGAAAAGGAATGTATGGAATGAAAGTACATAAAGCTGTTGTTGAAGCAAAGGAAAAATATAGTGGAGTTACTCTTCACTATGTAAACAATGAATATGATAAAGGAAATATTATTAAGCAAACCCAAGTAAAAATAGAACCAACTGATACTGCCGAAGACGTCTCAAGTAAAGTACAAGCAGTAGAAAAAATACAGCTAATTGAAGCTTTAAAAGAATTAGTAAAGAAATCATAAAATAATCAATCACGTATATTACTTAAAATCACATAGCTTACTTAAAAAGAAACTACATATTTTTTATGAATGAATACACTATTATGCATACCACCAAAGGCTGGCTAAATGCAAAGTATTATTAAATAATAAAGCCTAAGTAAAATAGGTTTAAGCATCTAAAAAATAATGTAGTTTCTTTTGATTAATTCTATTTATTAAATTTTAATGTATGTACATGTTTCCTATATCTTTTCTATAATCTAAATTTTTATCTATTACTTCGTCCATGACGTCATATACCTTCTTCTTTAATTCATCCATATTTTTTCCTACTGTTGCTATGGCAAATAATCTTGATGTGCTAACTGATGTATATAAGTTTTCACCAATTTTTTTAGAATTTGCAAAATATATTTTTAATCCTGCATCAGTTATTTTATTCTTATCTAATGTAAATACACATGGTTCTTTAGCTTTACTAACAGCATATTCTTTACTTACTACATATACTAAGAAAGAACAGTTATTTGAAAACTTACAGTTTTTATCAGATAAATCTCCATTTACTATGTGCTCTACTACTTCTGTAAATGGTGTTTCTAATGAATTTAATACATTAATTGCTTCTGGATCTCCAAATCTTGCATTAAATTCTATAAATTTTATACTATCTTTGCATTTGAAAAATCCGCCATAAATAACTCCAGTAAATTCTAATGAATCTCTATTTACATATTGAATAGTTTTAGAGATTAAATCTGCACATTCGTCAATATCTTTCTTCTCTAAAAATGGTAAAAGTCCATTTCCGAAACTTAAGCAACCCATTCCTCCAGTTCCAGGCCCTTTATCATTTTCATATCTATATGGATAATCAAAAGTTATTGGTGTAACTACTATGTTTTTTCCGTCTGTAAGAGCCATTACTGTAAATTCTGAACCTTCTACTTTATCCTGAATAATAACTCTTCCGCTTTCCTCTAAGCATGTTTTAGCATAGTTAAATCCTTCTTCTTTTCCTTTAAAATGTATTCCTCCTACTTTTACACCCTTTCCGCCTGTTAATCCTTCTGGTTTTACTACAAATTCATCATTCTCATAATTTTTAAGTGCTTGTACCAATTCTTCTTCTTTTTCTATGCAAAAGTTCTTGATAATCATTTCTGGTTTCAATTTTTTTACAACATCTAAAGCATATGTTTTACTCCATTCTAATTTTGCACCTTGGCTCGTTGGTCCAAAAACTTTTAACCCTAAGCTTTTTGCAAGGTCAATCAAGCCATCTTGTAATAAATTATCACTGCTTACAATGCATAGTTCTATTCCTTCTTCTTTTATAAATTTAGTAACTAATTCTTTATCAAAAGGAGAACCTATTATATACTTTCCATTTGAATTATTTATTGCTTCAACTATTGATGGATTTTCATATGGCATTACACTGTAAAGTGTATAGCCCTTACTAATATATTCCGCGATAACCGCTTCTCTACCACCATTTCCTAATAACAGACATTTAGTCATAAAAACACACCTTTCATTTTATTTTCTTTATAATATGACTAAAAGAAAATATTGTCAATATTATTGTAAGTAACAAGATTATTTTTTTTCCATATACTATATTAGACTTACTTTTTTTCGGAGGTACTTATGATATGAAAAAGATACATTTGGATGATTTACCGCTAAATTGTACTGGTAAAGTTGATACTTTACATTGCGAAGGTGCAATTAGGAGAAGATTACTAGATTTAGGAATTGTAAAAGGTACTAAAATTATTCCTATTTTAAAAAGTCCATGTGGCGACCCTACTGCTTTTGTAATTCGTGGTAGTACAATCGCACTTAGGAAAGAGGATTCTAATTTAATTGAAGTTATTTTATAAATTTTATAGAGATTGGCATATTTTAATATACCAATCCTAATTTTAAGAGGTGATATTTTATGGGGCTTACAGCCACTTCATGTGGAAGTACATTACTAGATGATGAGGTTTTAAATTTGCAAAAAAATTGTGATTATACTATTGCAATTGCAGGCAATCCTAATGTTGGGAAAAGTACAATTTTTAATGCATTAACTGGATTACATCAACATACTGGAAATTGGCCAGGAAAAACTGTTAGTAATGCTTCTGGAATTTGTGTACATAAAGAAAAATCTCTTTTACTTGTAGATATTCCTGGAACTTATTCTTTAATGTCTAATTCTCAAGAAGAAGAAATTGCAAGAGATTATATCTGTTTTGGAAATCCAGATACTACAATAATTATATTAGATGCTACTTGTATAGAAAAAAATTTAAACCTAGTATTTCAAACTTTAGAAATTACTAATAAAGTTGTAGTTTGCGTAAATTTATTAGATGAAGCTAAAAAAAAGCATATTAATATAGATTTAGATATGCTTTCTAATTACCTTGGTGTGCCTGTTGTTGGAACTATTGCAAGAAAATCAAAAACATTAAAACAATTATTGGATACTACTATAAAAGTTGCAAGTGGTGAAATTGTACCTAAGCCTAAAATTGTAAAATATCATCCATTAATTGAAGATGCTATTCTTATATTAGAAGGAAAACTTGCTCCTATTCTTGCACATAAAAATGAAATGCTGTTACGTTGGGTTTGCTTAAAATTACTTGATGGTGATTCCAAAATTATAAACTCCATTGAAAATAATTTTAATGTATCTTTTTCTGATATAATGCCATTTATAGAAAGTATTCGTGAAGATTTAGCTAATAATGATATAACCGCTTCTAATTTTAGAGATAAAGTGGTTTCTTCTATTGTATTTCGCGCAGAAGATATTTGTAATAATGTTGTACAGATCGAAAGAGAAAATTATGCAATTAGAGATAGAAAAATTGATAAAATTTTGACTAGTAAAAAATTTGGTATTCCAATTATGATTTTATTCTTGGGTATTATTTTTTGGATTACAATAACTGGAGCAAATTATCCATCTAGTCTACTTTCAAATTTATTTGGATTTGTTCAAGAAAAACTACTTATATTTTTTAATAAAATTAATGCTCCTAGTTGGCTAAGTGGCATTTTAGTTGATGGAATGTTTCAAACCGTAGCTTGGGTTGTATCTGTTATGCTACCACCTATGGCAATCTTTTTTCCGCTTTTTACTATTTTAGAAGATTTAGGATATTTGCCAAGGATTGCATTTAACTTGGATCATTATTTTAAAAAGGCTTGCACTACCGGCAAGCAAGCACTAACAATGTGCATGGGATTTGGTTGTAATGCTGCTGGAGTAGTTGGATGTAGAATAATAGATTCTCCTCGTGAGCGTCTTATTGCTATTCTTACAAATGCTTTTGTCCCTTGTAATGGAAGATTTCCTTTTTTAATAATTGTTGCAAGCATATTTATTGGTAGTGTTACTACACGGTATAAAAGCATCTATTTTATCTACTATTTGTGTTTTAGTTATCATTTTACTTGGTATTTATTTAACTTTACTTGTATCTAAAATTTTATCTAAAACTATTTTAAAAGGCTTTCCATCTTCATTTATTTTGGAACTTCCACCATATAGAAAGCCTCAAATTGGTAAAGTTATTGTTCGTTCTTTATTAGATAGAACTTTGTATGTTGTTGGTAGAGCCATTGCAGTTGCTGCACCTGTTGGTATTGTTATTTGGTTATTTGCTAATATACATCTTGGAGGAATTAACATTTTATCTTATATTGCATCTTTCTTAGACCCGTTTGCTAAACTTATGGGATTAGATGGATATATTTTAACTGCTTTTATTTTAGGTATACCTGCTAATGAAATTGTACTTCCTATTATTCTTATGAGTTATATGGCAAAGAGTAGTTTAGTAAATATTGATGATACTTTTATGGTTGGAAACATATTAATACAAAATGGCTGGACTATCTTAACTGCAATTAATGTTATGATATTTACTTTGTTACATTTTCCTTGCAGTACTACATTGCTTACTATAAAAAAAGAAACTGGTAAATGGAAATGGGCTATTATTTCTTTTTTACTTCCTACTATTTGTGGTATAGTTCTATGCATGATTACAACACTTATTTATAATATATTTATATAACTAAAAAATAGGGATTTATTAAATCCCTATTTTATTGTATAAAAATCGAAGATTTTTGCTATACAACGAGGTTAAGTTACATTAGTCTTATATATTTGCGAAGCAAAATGCACATGTGGCGAAGCCACTTTTCTTATAATTATTTTTATATAAAGTTGTTAATATTATTTTTTATCATATTCATCTAAAAAATTATATGTTATATTATTTTTTCTATACGAAATAATTGTATCTAAATTTACATTTTGTGTACTTCTAAATATATTCATATCTATGTTTGAATAAACTTGTCTTAAATTTTTTATAAGCTTTTTCATTTCATCTCTTTTTGAGTCAAAACTATTGTTACTAACTCGTTCAGTAACTTTACAAGCACATTTTATAAAATCTAAACCATTTTTTTCTCTCCAATTTATAATATCTGCTTCTTTTACAAGATACAATGGTCTTATAAGTTCCATTCCAGGGTGTGATGTACTTTTTACTTTTGGCATCATTGTTTGCATTTGTGCTCCATAAAACATTCCCATAAGAATTGTTTCAATTACATCATCAAAATGATGTCCCAACGCAATCTTGTTGCACCCTAACTCCTTTGCCTTCTCATATAAGTATCCTCTTCTCATTCTTGCACACACATAACATGGATGATCCTCAATTTTATCCACTCTATCAAATATGTCTGTTTCAAACATTACAATAGGAATATTTAAAAGTTTAGCATTGTTTATTATTTTTTGTTTATTTTCTTCATTATATCCTGGGTTCATACATAAAAACACTAAATCAAAATGCATTTTTCCATGTTTTTGAAGTTCCTGTAAGCATTTAGCCATAAGCATAGAATCCTTTCCTCCAGACATGCAAACTGCTATTTTGTCATTTTCCTGTATCATATTATAGTCTTGTATACCTCTAATAAAATTATGCCATATTTTCTTACGGTAACTAGTAATTATTGTTCTTTCAATTTCTTTATATCTTTCCAACTAAAATTTCTCCTCTTTTATTATGTCTTTTATAACTTCACCTGCAACAATTAATCCTGCTACTGATGGAACAAATGATATACTACCTGGTACTTGTTTTTTTATTATATCATCATCTTTTACATCTGTAGGTTCTAGTTTATAATCGTTTTCTAAAACCTCATATGGTTTAATTGGTTTTTCTTTTGAGTAAACAACTTTAAGTGCTTTAATTCCCTTAGCTTTTAATTCCTTTCTCATAACTTTTGCTAATGGACACATACTTGTTTTATAAATATCTGTTACTTCAAATTTTGTTGGGTCTAATTTATTACCTGTTCCCATACAAGATATAATTGGAATATTTAATTTATTAGCTCTTAATACTAATTCTATTTTAGCAGTTATTGTATCTATAGCATCCACTATATAATTAATTGAACTATTTAGAATTTCTTTACTTCCTGGCATAAAAAATTCTTCATGTATTTCTACTTGTGCATTTGGATTAATATCTAATATTCTTTCTTTTGCAGCTTCTACTTTAGGTTTTCCAAGTGTTTTATGAGTAGCAATTAATTGTCTATTTAAATTAGTTATACTTACTTTATCATTATCTACTAATATAAATTTTTCTATACCTGCTCTTGCTAGCCCTTCAAGTACAAAAGAGCCTACTCCTCCTATTCCAAATATCGCAACTTTTTTATTTTTTAATATTTCTATTCCATTTTTACCTATTAATAATTCTGTCCTTGAAAACTGATTCGACATTCATTTTTTCCTCCAAATAAAATATATAACTCTATTTATTCAGTTCGTAATGCTATAACTGGGTCTTTCTTCGATGCTGCTCTAGCTGGTATTAATCCACCAATTAAAGTAAGAATTATACTTAATATTACTAGTATTGCTGCATTATTAAAGTAAAGTATTACATTTAACGGAATATTTCCTGTAAAATGTCTAAGTACTGCGTTTATAATAGGTATTAAAGAGTATGAAATTCCTATACCAAATAATCCTGATAATAGTCCTATTATAAATGTTTCAGCATTAAATATTGAAGATATATTTCTTTTTGATGCACCTATTGCTCTTAATATTCCTATTTCTTTTGTTCTTTCATATACAGAAATATATGTAATAATTCCTATCATTATTGATGAAACAATAAGTGAAATCGATATAAATGCAATTAAAACATATGTAACTGCGTTTACTATTGTTTTAACAGATTCCATTAATATACCCGTTGTATCTGTATAGTTTATTACCTTATCCTCTTCTCCATCAGTTCTTACCTTTTCATTATATGAATCAATAAATTTTAAAAAGTTTTCTTTTCCATCAAAGCTATCAAAATAGAAAGATATATATGTAGGTTCTTCTTTATCTTGATATCCAAGTGAAATTAAATTAGATTTTGCACTTTTCTCCGTGCCAGACACCATTGCAGTTACTATTCTTGTTATTTCTTCCTCTGTCATTTTTAATTTAAACGCACTTGATATTTTATTTGAATCTACATTAAATGCTGAAGCAAAACTATTAGTTAAATTTGCTGTTAGCTCTCCTACTTTGCTTAGAATATTTTTCTTCATTAATGTTTCTGTCATAACTTTTGCCATTGTAGTTTTAGTTTGCTCTATTGCAGCGCTACTTGTAAATCCTGTGATAACAGATGATAATATGTTTTTCTCAACTATTGCTTTTCCTTTGGTTACATAATTATTTGTATTTGGTTTTTCTACATTATTTTGAACTGTGTTTTCAGTAGGTATTCCAGCTGTATTTCCTAATATGTCATTAATATTCATGTTTGTATTTGGTAACTCTGAACTTTGTGGTAAAAATTGTGCCATACTACTGTATGTATTTATATATATTTGTAATAAACTTTTTAAAAGTCCTGAATATGCTTCTTTAAAGGTTTCCTTTGGTATTACATAATTTTTTTCAAGTGAAGATAATATATCAGATGGTTCTTTCTGATTTAAATAATTAGAAACAATGCCTTCTACATCTTCTACTCCAAATTCACTATTAATACTATTAAACATTCCATTTATTAGCGTATCTAGATTATCTGAAAAAGCCTTTTTAGCAGGTGAAATATCTGTTGTTATTGAATTATTAATATCTGTCATATAATTTTGAGTTTGTTTTTGTAAAGCCTCTTGATCTATTTTTATATTAAATGCACTTTCCAATTTTTTTGTATCAATACTAACTAAATCTTGAAAATCAAAACCTATCTTATTATTTTCATCATCAAATCTTGAACTAGAAAATACATCCACTTCTTCATTGGCTAGTTGTTTATTCACAATATCACTATTTGAACTATAGTTAATTATATAGTCTATTAAGTCACTTGTATACAAAACACCAGGATTTAACATCATAGATGTTGTTCCTTCTTTTGGGCTAACAATTCCTACAATTTTTAGAGTAAGTGCATTATTATATAAATTTTTTAAATATTCATCATCATCTGTCATGTCCTCATAAACATCATATTTTTCATTATATTTATATGTATCTACTGGCATTATTAATTTTAGTTCTATATTCATTAAATCTTCATAAGAAAGTGTATATGGCTCGTTTTGTACGTCAACTGTTTCTCCATTCATAATTTTAGTTACAATGTTAGATAATTCTTTTGTATCTCTTAACCCTAATGAATAAACAAGTAAATCTGATATTGTGTTTGGTTCAGATAAAACAATTATCATTTCATCGTATTTTTCTGGCAAATGCCCTGCTAATATATCGTATGAATTATTAATAGCTTCTTTATCGTCTAACATTTGGGAATAACTTGATGTAAACGATGACATCATACTAGATGCATAGGTACTTTGAAATAGATTGCTAGGATTTACTTTTGCAATTTTTTTAGTTGCATCTATTGTATAAATGTAAGGCTCTACACTATATGAATATTTTATTGATGATATATTATTTTCCACTTCTTCTTTGTTATTTTCTAAATAATTTTTAAAACTTCTTAAATCGTTAGCACTAAGATTGGATAACATGGTAGAAATATATTGTTTTTCTTCTACTGTTCCTGTATTTTCATTTGTAGCATTATTTTGAGATGTCATTGCAAGTAAAGTACCTGTTATATCTGTTGTTTCCTGCATTATTGTTAATGGATATGACGTTAAAGTATCTTCCTGAATACTATCTACGTACCCTTGAAATCCGTTTGATACAGCCTGCACTAATGCAATTCCTATAATACCAATTGAACCCGCAAAAGCTACCAATATAGTCCTTGCTTTTTTAGTTAACAAATTGTTTAAACTTAACCTAAAAGCTGTTGTAAGCTTCATAGATGTCCTACCTATTTTATCGCTTTCCACTTTAAAGTTCTTTTCATTTGCTGTAATAGGATTCGAATCCTCTGTAATAACTCCATCTAATATTTTTATAATTCTGGTTGAATATTGCTTAGCAAGTTCTGGGTTATGTGTTACCATTATAATTAGCTTATCTTTTGATATTTCTTTTAATATTTCCATTACTTGCACACTTGTTTTTGTATCTAGTGCACCTGTTGGTTCATCTGCTAAAATTATATCTGGATTATTTACTAAAGCTCTTGCTATCGCTACTCTTTGCATTTGTCCACCAGATAATTGATTTGGTTTTTTATTAATTTGGTCTTTTAATCCTACATCTTCCAATGCTTTAATTGCTCTTTGTTTTCTTTCTTTTTTAGATATTCCACCAATTGTTAAAGCTAGTTCAACATTAGATAATATAGTTTGATGTGATATTAAATTATAACTTTGAAATACGAAACCTACTTTATAATTTCTGTATGCATCCCAATCTCTATCCTTAAATTTTTTTGTGGACTTTCCATTAATAATAAGGTCGCCTGTTGTATATCTATCAAGCCCACCTATTATATTTAATAAAGTAGTTTTACCACATCCACTTTGCCCTAAAATAGAAACAAATTCTGATTCTCTAAATTTTAATGTAATTCCTTTTAACGCTTCTACTTTTTCATCTCCAGATACATATGTCTTTTTAATGTTTCTTAATTCTAGCATATATATCTCCTTTCAAAAAATGCTTTTTATATAATTAGTATATTTTTACAATTTTAATATTTTACTATATTATCACAAAATATAATAATTATCAATTTATTAATAACACTATTATGTGAATTTTTAGTGAATTTTGGAAAATAATACATTATCCATTATTAAAATTTACTCTACTTTTATAAATTTATATATCTTATTTCAAATCTTGTTCCGTTTTCATCAGAATCTACACTTATACTTCCATTATTTTGTTCTATTATTGTTTTAGCTAATGAAAGACCAATTCCTATGCTTTCTTTTGTAGCATTTCCTCCTTTATAAAACCTCTCAAATATATGTGGTAAATCTTTTTTTAATATTCCTTCTCCAAAATCTTTTATTTGTATACTTATATAAGCATTATTTTTATTATACGATATTATTATCTTACTGTAATCTTTTGAATGTTCTATACAATTTTTTAGAATATTAGTAATGGCTTCAACTTGCCATTTAAAATCACAGTTTAATACTATATCTTCTTTACCTTCAACTTCTAATTTAATATTTTTTAAATCACATAAAGTAGATACATTTCTTATCGCTTCTTCAATTATATTTTTAACTAATACTTCTTCTTTTAGATAACTAATTGTATTTGCATCAAATTTTGAAAGTTTTAATATAGTTTGTACAAAGAAACTAATATTAGCTATTTCTCTTTTTATATCTCTTATAAATTCTTCTCTTACTTTATTATCCATATTAGGATCATCTATTAGGTTATCTAATATTACCAATATAGAAGTTAACGGTGTTTTTATTTGATGGGATATGTCCTCCAGTGATTTTTTTAATTTTACTTTATCTATATTAGAATTTTCGGCATTTTCTTTAAGCATAATTGTTGTTTTATATATCTCATTCTTTAATATTGATAATTCATCTTCAGATATTTCATCTATACGTAAAGTATAATTTTTATTATTAATTTCTTCTATATATTTTGTAATTTCTTTTATATCTTTATCTTTCATCTTTTCATATATTAAAAATATAAAAATTATAGTTAATATTGTTAAAATTAAATATATACTATTAATAATAATAAATACGTGCGAACTATTGTCATTTTCCTTTATAATAGATTCTTTATTTATATCTATGCTATATTTTTCTAATACATTTTCACTACTTAGGTCATTACTATTTAATATTTCTATTATTTCACTCTCGGAAAGGTTTGGATAATTATTTTTCAACGTTGTTAATATAGATAATAATTTATTATTGAAATTATTCTTATATGTGTTATATTCGTATGTGTTTATTATTAGGAAGAGTATTAATAAACATATCGAGACTACTAAAATATACATTAAATATTTTTTAAAATTTATTTTATTTTTCATCATCTATTCTATACCCTATTCCTTTTATTGTAGTAATAATATCTGTTTCTAATTTTTCTCTAATCCTTTTGAAATAAACTGTTATAGTATGGTCGTCCACATCATTTCCTGTCCATTCCCATATTTTATCTAGTATTGTATTTCTTGTAACTACTTTACCTACATTTAAAAATAATAAATGAAGCAGTTTTAACTCGAGTGATGTTAATTCTACTATGTCATTGTCTTTTTTTACAATCATTTTATCCATATCAAAGCTTATATTCTTTATTTTAATAATACTTTTCTTTTCATATCTTAGAAGCACCTTATTTATTCTTGCCAATAATTCCTTCAAGCTAAATGGTTTTGTTATATAATCTTCTGCACCAATGTTAAGTCCCTTTACTATATCATCTTCTTCATCATTTGCTGTTAAGAATATAGTTGGTAAGTTTAGTGGTTTTATTTCATTTTGAAAAAGTTCAAATCCGTTTCCATCTGGAAGAGTGATATCTAATATTACTAGGTTAATTTGTGGTTTAGTTAATAAATATTCTTTTGTTTCTTTTACTGTTTCAGTAGAGATAATCTTGTAATTATTTCTATCAAAAGAATATTTTAATCCTTTAGCAATAGTCGGATTATCTTCTATTAACAAAATATTCATATATGTTTCTCCTTTTTGTATTTCATTATTATGCTATAAATTATATACTCATAGTCTTATAAAACAACATTATTATAGCATAATTTAAAAAGGGCTTGTAGCCCTTTTTATTAAGTTTATTTAATTTTTAAGTACTTATTTTATACTTTACTATAATTTTTAAGATTTTTTAATTCTTTTTCAGAAATTCCTGAAATTTTCTTTATTTGCTCTTCATTTATATTGTTATTTAACATATTTATAATCATTTGTCGTATGCCCTCTTTCTTACCTTCTATCCTACCTTCTATTCTACCTTCTATTCTACCTTCTATTCTACCTTGTTTTCTGCCTTCTTTTCTACCTTCTTTTAATCCTTGTTTCATTCCTTCTGTCTTTCCGTCTCTTAATCCATTCTCTCTTGCATTTTCATATTCTCGTATTACCATCT
>CANQRO010000020.1 GCA_947626205.1 uncultured Clostridia bacterium | reverse complement strand
AGATGGTAATACGAGAATATGAAAATGCAAGAGAGAATGGATTAAGAGACGGAAAGACAGAAGGAATGAAACAAGGAATGAAACAGGGAATGAAACAGGGAATGAGACAAGGAATGAAGCAAGGATTAAAAGAAGGCAGAAAACAAGCAAAACAACAAATGATTAAGGATATGATTAAAAATGGAATTAGTGATAAACAGGTTAGAAAAATTTCTAGAATATCAGCAGATGAATTAAAGATAATAAAACAAAAGTTATAATTATAAGTATAAAATATAAAAGGTTAATGCAGTTAAAGTATAACCTTTTATATTTTACAAATATTACAAAAATATGACATTTTATTGAAAAAGGGAAAAAAATAGAAATTACCCATTGAGAAATCAAATAAAATAAAGTATAATGGAAAAAGAAGTATATATATAGAAGAGGGAAAAATGAAAAAAATAATGAAAAATAATGTATTTAAAATAATCTTAATTGCCATGTTAGTATTGATTATACTACCAAGTTATAGTAATGCTATAACTACAACACGTATAATTAATATGGATAATGTTGAAGAAGTAATTGAAAGGATTAAAGCAGAAGCAAGGCAAGCTGAAGAAGAAGGTAATAATACATATTCAGGATATTTAGCAAATTATTATAATAATATAATTCGAACAAGCACAGCTTTTAAAAGTATATGGGGGCAAAAATTATCTTCAGATCAAGAGACAGTAGAAGTAGAAATTGATGAAAAGGTATGGGACTATCTTATTACTACACTTAAGTTAGAAGCATTACCACCACAAGATACAACAAATAGTAACTTAACAGATACAGAAAAGAATGAGATAAAAAAAGACGTAGAAAATTGGGTACTTCAAAACTCAAGTAGAGCAGATTACGAAGAGGCACTAAAAAATCAAAGAGAACAAACTATACAGTATGATGAAAAAAGTGAAGCTAAAAATGAATATAGAAAAAAATTATATGATGAATATATCTATCAAGAATCAGATACAAAAAAACAAATAGAACAGCAAGCTAGTAATATGACTTTAGAAGAGTTACAACGTAAAACTAAAGAATTAAATTTAAAAATTAATACATTAAGAAATATGCCAAGTAGCTACATGGAAAATGGTAAAACGAGAGATGAATTATTAAACGATTTACAAAGAGAATATAATATATATAAAAGTTATGAAGATTCTAAACCTTATGAAGAGGCTATTTCACAGGAATATGGATCGAAAGATTATACACAATCTGGTGGATTAGGTATATCTGGTGGAAGTGCAGAACACACACTTGATGAAGTTCTTAGTGAAGCAAACTCATTCCTTTCAGCTGGTTCGTCAAGTGAAAGTACATTAAATGGAACAAATGTAATTAAAGCATCTAATACCTTATATAATATATTGTTTTCTATAGGTATATTTTTATCAGTAGCAATAGGGATGTATTTAGGCGGAAAATTTATGGTATCATCAGTTGAAGAAAAAGCCAAAGTAAAAGAAATGTTAATTCCATATATTGTAGGATGTGTTGTAATATTTGGATCATTCATAATTTGGAAATTAATAATTTTATTACTTAATAATATTTAATGATAAAAATATTAAAAGGAGATTGAAATGAAGAAAAACAAATTGTTTAAAATTGTTTTAACTATTATATTCATGCTTACTATTATGTTTGTAAGTGAAAGTATTATATATGCTGAAACACTTACAATTGATAGCAATGATGACGAAATGTATAATATAGTAAACGGTATTCTTGCGGCTAAGCATTTACTAGAAGTGGAAAATTTGGAAGGAGAAGAATATAATGAAAATCTAGCAAATTATATTGCAAATATATGTGGTAATAAAGAAAGAATAAATAATTTGAAAAACACTTATGTGCTATCAGAGTCAGGAAAAACATTGACCGTTCCTTCAGATATCATTAATCTAGCAATAGAAAAAGTAGAAGAAAAAAATAATGCCGAGCAAGCGAACACAAACAGTGATAACACATCTGAATCAGGCAATATCACATCTGAACCAAATAAAGAAGGATTTGGTCGGAACTATAAGTGAATTATCTGGTGGAGGAACTTCTATCGTATCATCTTTAGTAGATCCACTTACTGACCCGAGTGCATATGATCCTAGAGATAACCTTGGGGGAAATGCAACGTTTATAAAAATGGGAAATTCTATTTTGGGCATTATACAAACTATTGGTACACTTTTAGCTGTTGTTATGCTTATGAGTCTTGGTATTAAATATATGTTAGGAAGTACAAGTGAAAAAGCAGCATATAAACAAAGTATGATTCCATATTTAGTTGGTGCGATTATGCTATTTACTATTCCAAATATAATGAAGATAGTATACGATTTAGTTACAGCAATAGATTTTTAATTAAATAATAATAAAACTACTTATAATATCAAATTTTATATAAAATTATTATATTATAATTGAAAATTAGGAAAATTGTATATAAAGTATAGACAAATAAAGAAAAATATTATATAATTAAATATATATGTATGCATTTAATATACATATATTAGTCAAGTTTTTAATATTTACTCATAATTTAATGAGGAAGTTAAATATAAAAAATATAAAATAATAGGAGGAAAATTATGAAAAAAACAAACAAATTGTTAGTAGGATTATGTATTATAGTTGCAGTTGCTTTAATTAGCGTAAGTTCATTTGCCGAAGGTATGATTAATCCAACTAGCTTTCAACCATCAGCTTTAACACCAACACAAACATCAGGTATACTAAATATAGGTGGTACAATTATTAGTGTAGTAAGAACAGTTGGAGCTTTAGTTGCAGTTGTTATTTTATTAGTACTAGGTATAAAATATATGGTAGCTAGTGCAGAAGAAAAAGCAGATTACAAAAAATCTATGATACCTTACATAGTCGGAGCAATTTTAATTTTTGGTGCTTCAGCAATAGCAGGTATAGTATATGATATGGCAATGTCACTTAATCCAACAAACAACTAGGTAAAAGCTAGGAAATGCATTTCCTAGCTTTTCTTATTGTATAGGAAAAATCGAAAATTTTTACTATACAATAAGGTTAAGTTACACTAGTCTGCGCATATTTGCGAAGCAAAATGCACATATGGCGAAGCCACTTTTCTTATATAGAAAAAAATAAACTTATGTAAACATTTTTTGAAAAACATAAATCGACTTATTATTGCATATATATTACAAACATATTAAAAATGTAATATTTTATACATAAATATTACATTTTTAATGTTTTTATAGTATAATAGTATTAGCGTAATATAGCCATCTAAAAGGAGGAAATTATGGGACCATATTATATACCTAGAAATGTAAAAGATGAAGGACGTATTTTATTTATTTTTACAGGAAAATCTATTATATATACAGCTGTTGGTGCTATTATTGGAACATTCATATATATGATACTTAAATTATTCAATTTAGGATTAATAGCCATGTTACCTGTAATTTTATTTGCAGGTATTGGGTATGTAATCGGAACTTTTAAAATTCCAGAAATAAGTGCCTTTTCCTTTACCAAAAAAGTTGGTGGAGAAAATATAGATGATGTAATTTTAAGAGCAATTAAATTTAAATTGTCTAAAAACAAGATATACATATATGATAACGAGGAGGAAACAAAAGATGAATAATCCAGATCAATTAACGAATATTCTAATAATGGTTTTAATTGGAATGATTTTACTTTTAATGGTATTAGCCATTACTTACGTATTTATTAGGTTTTTTGGTAAAAAGAAAAATAAATCTGAAAATATGATAAAAGAAAAAACACCTGTTAGTGATGCAAAGAATATTGCTATAGAGTATACAAAAGATTCAATTTTTAAATTTATGGACTTTGAAAAAATTGAAGATAACATGATAGTACAAAAAAATGGTAAAAAGTACTTAATGGCAATTGAATGCCAAGGTGTAAACTATGATTTAATGGCAGAAGCAGAAAAAGTAGCTGTAGAAGAGGGATTTTTACAATTCTTAAATACTCTAAGACATCCAATTCAAATTTATGTACAAACAAGAACAGTTAATTTAAGCGATAGTATTGAAGCTTACAAAAAACGTGTAGAAGAAATAGGAATAGAATTAGAGAAGAAAAGGAACGTATATTTAAAAAAGTTACAATCTGGACAGTATTCTAATGAACAATTAAATAAAGAATTCTATGAAGTAACTAAGCAAACGAACCTTTATGAATATGGAAAAGATATAATAGCAAATACAGAAAAAATGAGTTTGAATAAAAGTGTATTAAATCGTAAGTATTATATTATAGTTCCATATTTCGTAGAAGATTTAGGAGGAGCATTCGATAAAGAAGAAATAAGAAATATTGCCTTCTCAGAATTATATATGAAAGCACAGTCTATTGTAATGGCACTTGCGAGTTGTAATGTAATAGGTAAAATTATGGATTCAAATCAATTAGCAGACTTATTATATGTAGCCTATAATCGAGATGAAGCAGAAGTATTTAGTGTAGATAAGGCAGTGCGTGCAGGATATGAAGAATTATATACTACAGCTCCAGATGTTTTAGATAAAGAAATGAAAATACTAGATGAAGAAATCGAAAGAAAAGCTTTAGTTATGGTTAACGATAAAGTAAGACAAGTTAGAAATAAAAAACAACAAGAAATAGAGGAAAAACGAATTAACTTTGGAGATCTTATAAGAGAACGTGCAGAATTCATTTTAAAACAAAATCAAAATTATATAGGTAAAGAAGATTCAGAGGCGGCAATAAAAGAAATACAAGAAGAAAAAGAGCCTAAAAGAAAAAAACAAGTAACAAAAGAAGGAGGTAGTGAAGATGTGGCAAAACAAGCAAAAAAAACAAGAAGAAAATCAGCCAACAGTAAAAAGTAATGAGCATGAATACAATATATTAAAACGAAAAACAATAAAAGAATTAATTGCACCATCTGGAATAGATGCATCTAATATAGATCATTTGGAAATTATTTCAAATACAAAAAGATATGCTAGAAGCTTTTTTGTATCTTCACTTCCAAGAATGGCAATATTTCCAGAATTATTTCGTGATTTATACCTATTTGGAGACGTAAATACATCAATATATATCAATCCTGTACCAGAAGCAAAATCACAAAATGAATTAAATCGTGTAATTAATCAACTTGAAACAGAAAGAATTGTGGCTGCCGATCGTGGAAATATAAATAGACAAAGTACAGTAGGACAAAAACGTTATGAAGCCGAACAATTAAGAGATGAAATAGCAGCAGGATTTAATAAGTTATATGAAGCATCAATTGTATCAACGTTGTTTGCTTATAGCATGAAAGACTTAGATAAGTTAACTAATTTACTTGCAACAGAAATGTCTAAATCTTTAGTAAATATTAAAAGTGCATGGGGAATGCAAGAAGATGCGTTTAAAAGCAATTTACCATTAATGGATAATAAAATAAAAAAAGTACATACATTTGACCACCGCTCAATGGGAACAGTATTCCCATTTACAACATCAGAAGTAGGACATACAACTGGAGTTCCATTAGGATTTAATAAACAAACTGGAGTACCAATTTTATTTGATAACTTCCATAATTCATTAACAAACTATAATATGGTTATATTTGCAAAATCTGGTGCTGGTAAATCTGTAACAATGAAAACTCTTATATCAAGATCAGCAGTACTTATGGGAATTGAAAGCTTAGCATTAGATGCTGAAGGAGAATATAGTATTGTAGCAGAATCTTTGGGAGGAATTAATGTTGTACTAGGACCAACATCAAAAACCATTATAAATCTTTTCGATATTGAACCAGAAATAATAAAAGATGAAATTACAGGAAGAGAAAGAGTAGTATTAAATGTAGAAAATAAAGTAGAGGACGTAACACAAGCTCTTCTTACAATGGCAAGAGGTAGTACAAGAAGTACAGAAGTAAATGAATTAACAAAACAGATTATAGCAGAAACAGTTTCTGAAGAATATGCGGCATTAAATATTACATCAGATCCAGCAAGTTTATACGAATCTTCTAATCTATCTTCAGAAGATATGTTATCAAGAAAGAAGAAGGATATGCCAACAATAGGTAGTTGGTATAAAAGACTTACAACAAAAGCAAAAGAAGATACAAATAAAGATTATCAATTCCATTATAGTTATTTACTTAAGGTTATGAAACAATACATAAGAGAATATGATGGACAAATGGCATATTTTGATGGTCAATCAACATTTGAATTATTAGATGGTGCTCCATTTATAAATTTAGATATATCTTCACTAGAAGAAAGATTTGCAAGGCCACTTGCACAACAAATTTTGCTTTCTTGGATTTGGGAAAAATATGTAAAGAAAAATAGTGAAGATCGTTTGAAAGCAAGAAAAAAGAGGGTATTAGTAGATGAAGCATGGATGCTTTTGCCATATCCAGAGGCAGTAGACTTTTTAAATACAATGGCAAGACGTGCAAGAAAAAGAAATGTTTCACTTGCTATAATTTCACAAAGATTTCAAGATTTTTATGAAAAGCAAGAAGCACAAGCTGTACTAACATCTTCAGATACAAAATTGTTTTTAGCACAAGATAAATCAGAAATTGCTTATGTAAAAGAAGTATTTAAACTTTCTGAAGGAGAAGCAAATTTCTTAGTAACATGTTCAAAAGGAGAAGGTCTTTTAAAAGTTGGACAAGACACGGCAATATTACAAATAACACCAACTGCAAAAGAATTTGAATTCGTAGAAACGAACTTAAATAATATTGTAAGCAGAAAGAAAAAACAAGCAATAAATTAGGAAGGGGAAATCATGAAGGTTTTTACAAAAAATAGTATCATACAAAAGATTATAATCGTAATAACAACAATTATAATGCTTAGTGTATCTATTCCAAAACCTGTAAGTGCAGATACAGGAGGAATATTATTAAACCCAATATTTGCACTTGCTACAACTGTATTGGATGGATTACAACATTTATTTGAATGGTTTATGTTAGGTGATACTTCTAGCTTTATGAAAGAGGTTGATTCAAGAGTTAATGGTTCGAATATTAACTTAACGGAAGAACAAGCAACAGCAACTGGATTACCTCAAAAAGAGGTTAGACAAAGAATAAATGGTAGTTTTTTAATAGATCCAGTTAATATTCCTATTATTAGATATACACCAGAAGCAATATTTTCTAATAGAGTTATGGCATTAGATATAAACTTTATCTCCCCAACAGTTACGGGAGGTTCTGGTAAAAATATAGCAGAAGAACTGCGACCAACAATATCAAGTTGGTATAATGCTCTTCGAACTCTTGCAATAGTTGGACTATTATCAGTTTTAGTTTATATAGGAATTCGAATGCTTTTAACAAGTATATCTTCAGACAGAGCGAAATATAAAAGAATGCTTATGGATTGGGTAGTAGCACTATGTTTAGTTTTTGTTTTACATTATATTATGGCATTTACTCTAACAATTACAGAAACAATTACTTCCATGATTGGAGGAAATATTGATGGTACTATAATAGTTAATGCAAAGGATGTTGATAATCATCCAGAAGGATTAAGATTTAAAGCAAATTTAATGAGCTATGTTCGTTTTATGTGTCAATCTGAAGACTTAAACGATAAATTAGCGTTTTTCTTTCTTTACTTAATGCTATTTATTTATACAGTACGTTTTACATGGACATACTTAAAGAGGGTTGTAAACATGGCATTTTTAACATTAATAGCACCACTTGTTGCATTAACATACCCAATAGATAAAGTTTCAGATGGAAAAGCACAAGCATTTAATATCTGGTTAAGAGAATATATATTTAATGCATTACTTCAACCAATTCACTTATTACTATATATTGTGTTATTAGGATCAGCCATAAATTTAGCTATAGATAATCCACTTTATGCAGTTGTAGCTCTAGCATTTATATTTGCTGCTGAAAAACTAGTTAAGCAAATGTTTGGGTTCGGAAAAGCTTCTGGAGGAACGGTAGGAACCCTTGCCGGAGCGGTTGGACTTAGTAACTTAGCAAGTAGGGCAATAGCAGGATTAGGAAGAGGCGGAAAAGGTGGAAAAGGTGGAGACAGAATAAGAACACAAGATAGAAGAGAAGGAAAAGATAAAGGGGCAAACAGTGATTTTAACTCATTTAACGATAGAAATGCAGAGGGTGCACCAAAAGATGACGTAATTCCTACTACAGATGACGGAGGAGCAGGAGATAATTCACAAAATACACCTCCACCACCACGGAGGAGCAGGAGATAATTCACAAAACACACCTCCACCACCAGAAACTCAAACAGAACAAAATAATAATGAAGAGCTAGGAGAATTAGAAGAGCAATTAGATGCATATAATGATACGGATCCATATTTTTTAGATCCAAAACATCAAGAATTGCAGGCACAATATCAAACATTGAGACAACAAAACAATCAAGAAAACCCAGATACTACGGGTAGCCCTATACCAGATGAAACAGAAGAAGCATTAAGAGGGCTAGGTACAAACTCTAATGAAGATAACGAGCTAGGTTTCTTTAGAACAGTAGGTGGTGATATTGCAAACTTTGGAAGAAATGCGTTTAATAATGTTAAGGCACCATTTGCAGCAGTAGGCAAATTTGCAACATCAGATGATTATAGAAAAAAAATAGGAAATAAAGCATTTAATGGAATTAGACGTACTGCTATTGGCACATGGAAAGCCTTACCAGCTGTTGGACGTGGTGCATTGAAATTAGGTGCTAGAACAGCTTTAGCTGCTACTGCTGGAGTAATAGGAGCTGCAACAACTGGTGATGCAGAAAAAGCATTAGGAATGGCTGCTGTTGGTTTTGGAGCAGGAGGAGGTGCTTTTGAATCTACTCTTGGAAGAGCAATGAAAAATTCAAAAAGCGTACAAGAATCATTTGGCTCTGCAGTATATGGTAGCAAGCAAGATTATAGAAATGCTATGGCAGATAAGGCATTCTTAAAGAGTGATGAATTTAATGATTATTATGAAAAATACTTTAAAGGTAAAAAAGATAAAGATACTGTAAAAAGAGCATTCTTATCTTATAGGCAAGCAGGAATTACAGATAAAACAACAATAAGAAAGGCTATGCTATTAGAGGATAAATATAGAAAGGAAAATAACCTAGGCGAAGAAGCAAATAGAAAAAATATACAAAATATTATTCAAACATACGATATGTTAGAAAAAAAGGCCTTTACTGATGAAAGAGCAAGAAAAGAAGAATTGAAAAGAATTGAATCTCAACTTGAAAATGTATCTGAAAATAATAGAGCAGCTGTTGCAAGACAAGTATTTAAAGGATATGAAGATTACAGAAATCTGGGATAAACAAGTAGTGTTTGACTTAAGGAGGATAATAGAATGATTATACGAAATAGTAACATAAGAAGAAGTTTAACGGAAAATAGATACAAAATACTAGTATGTATAATTGCTATTATCCTTATTTTATTATTAATTCAAGTATTAGATAAAATGGCAGAAGAAAAAAATAAAGCAATACAAAATGAAGAAAGTAAAAACCAAGGAAGTATATATACTCCACAAGAAACGGTTATTTCAGGAGATAATATTTCAGAAGAGCGACAAGAATCTAATAGCGAATTATTAAATATATTTATATCTTATTGTAATAAAAAAGATATAGAAAGTGCATATAATCTTTTATCTAGTAATTGTAAAGAAAAGTTGTTTTATTCCAATATACAAAATTTTAAAAATAATTATATTGATAAAATTTTTACAAATGAAAAAATATGTAGTATGCAGAGCTGGATTAGGGGAATGGGTGATACATATAAGGTAAAAATTACAGATGACATGTTAAAAACAGGTAAAGCAGGACAAACAATAGAGGATTATTATACAATTGTAAAAGAAAACGACACATATAAATTAAATATTAATAGCTATATAGGTAGTATAGCAGTAAATAAGCAAGTTACTGTAGATGATATAACAATTAATATATTAAATAAAGATATATATATGAATTATGAATCGTATCAAATACAAGTACGAAATAATACTAATAATACAATATTATTAGATACAAGAGAAAAAGATAAAACTATATATTTGTTAGGAAATAATAATGTTACATATTCTGCACTAACTTATGAAGTTGATGAAATTTATTTAAAAGTTGAGTCCTTACTTTATAGTACATTCAATTTAAAATTTAATAGAATGTACAATACTAATATTATAGATAAATCCATTACTTTTACAAATATTATTCCTAATATAGAAGAATATGAAAAAGTTACTAATAAAAATGAATATACTAACACAAAAACTATAATAGTAGAATTATAAATTATAAAACGAGATATAGAAAGCGAGGTGAAAAGTTATGGAAGAAAATGGCGAAAATGGACAAATACAAACAGAACAACCAGATATAGTAGAAAAAGGCGCAAAAATGGTAGAAGAAACTGCTAAGACTGCTGTAGAAAATAAAGCAAAAAAAGAAGGGCAAAAAATAGCAACTAAAATAATTAGTGTTATTGGACCATACATACTTCCAGTAATTGGTATTTTAATATTATCTGGTGCTGTTTTTGGAGTAATAGATAAGGTTGTTGATATATTTATAGATGCTAAAAATGCAATTAGTTCATTTTTTAAAGTTGATGAAAATGGAATATCACTTCCGACTGAAAATGACTTACTTAATGCAGCTTATGATCAACTAAATTCATCTGGAATAAATATTGAAGATCTACATTTGGGTAAAGAAGATAAAGCCAAAAAATACTTATATAAATTTATGAAGGCATCATATGTTACTCAAATACCATATATAAATAGGAAAAATACAGATAATATATATGGAATAGTTAAAATTAAAAGAAATAAAGATGGAAATGTAAAAGACTTAATATATAGAAGTTATAATGGTTTAAAAGAATTAATAGATGAAAATAACACAGATGCATTAGATTATTTTGCAATAGACGAAAATTTTAACCTTTATGTGGCAAAAAATACATCAACAGAAATAAATAATAATGGAGATACAAGTGTTACTAATACTTTAGAAGAAGTTAAAATACCATATAAAAACTTAATTTCGCCATATACACTTTCATTTAACTTTTTTATAAGTTTGCAACAAATATCTCAAAATGCAGAATATGTATCTGCAGTAGCAGATTTAATTACAAAAAATAATTATATAGAACTTACAATTTTTGATAGTACTCAAGTTAATACTGTAGAAACAATATATACATATACACAAAACAAAAAATTAACAAATGGAAAGGGCAATGTTGATTCTGGAGATGCAGATGAAAAAACTGAAATAATAAAAACTGTCACAACTACTAGCAATTTAACTGCAACTGTAACAAAAGCAAAGGTATGGGCAATAGAACACGAAGCGGAATACAGTAATGAAACATCTCCAATAGAGTATCCTTTAGGTAATGATGGACAAACTGTTACATCTGATGATGAGGTTGAACCAGAAGAAAATACTGGAGAATGGAAAACTAACCAAAAAAAAGTAGTTATTCAAACTATAGAAAAAAATGAATGGAAAAGTGGAGTATCTACTACGAATATTAATCCAGATTTATTCTTCGGATTATGGAAAAACAAAATAGGAAAATATAAAGAAGGAGAACCTTATGATCCAAACGGAATAGTAGTTGAATATAGTAGTCCACAAGATTCTTCTTATAAAGAATCACCTCTTAAAAATATATTCTCATCAGAAGAAATATTGTGCCAACTTTTAGAGAAATCTGAAGATTCACAATATCAATCACAAGTAATGAGATATTTATTAAATTTATATAGAACAGGAGAAAAATTAGAACTAGATTTAAGTATATTTGATACATTTGAATGGCATGAGATTAACGATATATTACTAGGTAACACTGTTGAAGAAAATATATGGTATGCATTACGTGAAGCTGGATATAATGAATATCAAGCTGCAGGTGCGTTAGGAAATATATTTGCTGAATCAAGTTTTGATCCAGGTGCTATTGAAAAAGAAAATGGAGTGGGATTTGGATTATGCCAATGGTCCTATGATAGAAGAGAACAATTAGAATCATATGCCTTATCTAAAGGTGTACCAGCAAGCGACGTAGCTACGCAATTAGAATTTTTAATATCAGAATTAACACCAGGAGGCGTAGGCGCTGCAGCAAGGTATACAGATTACCAATGGATATCTTATAATGGATATAGTGCGGATACATGGGAAAATGCAACATCGCCGGAAGAAGCAGCGTTAGCATTTTGCTGGTCATTTGAAAGACCAGCTGATCCAGATGAGCAAAAAAGAACAGATAAAGCAAGAGAATATTATGAAACTTTCAAAGGATTAGAATTAGGCGGAAGTTATAGTAAAAACACTTCTAATTCAGGAATAATAATAGGAACATTCACTTCAGGATTAAATGGAAGAACATTTACAGTATTTAGACAGAATGCAATTAAAACTGATAGAGTTTGGTCAGACCGTTGTAATAGAGCATCTCAAATTTCGGTTTGTAGTGGATATTATAATGGAAATCCAACGGACTTAATAACTAAAGTAAGTGCATCAGCTCCTTCAGATAGTACTTTATATATGCAATGTAACCTTGGCTCTACAAGCGATCAAAAGTCTATAACAAATAGTACATATCCAACAGATAAAATAAAATCACAAATAATGAACAGAGGTCAAGTGATTTTATATTTAAAAGGAAGTTATGTTAAAGGAACCGGAATAAGTAAATATGGACGTAAATGGGCAAGCAGTATGCATTGGGTAGCAATTTTAGGTTATAGAAAAGTAAACGATCAAGAGGAAATATTCGTATCAGATTCTGGACATGGTAATACGGGATGGCAACCTATAGATGAATTTGATGGAATGGCATATAATGTAGTACTTGTTAATCAATATTAATAATAGGAGAAGAAATATGAATGGAAACAGGGAAAAAATAATAGCGTTTTTTATAATTTTATTAATAGTTATGATTATAATCGTAACCATATTATTAATTCATATAAGAAAACAGGATATAAATGAACAAGAAAAAAATAATCAAGAAATAGGCAGTAGTATTGTAGACGAATATGGAAAGAATGAAAATAATAGCATAACTTCTAGTGCATATCTTGATATTAATACCTGTATGACAGAATATTTATCTATTTTAAATATAAATAATAGTGCTTATTATTCATATGATAAAAGTGGAAAGCAAGTTCTCACAGTGGAACAAAACTATATCAAACAAAGGATATATAATGTATTGAGTCAAAATTATATAGAAAAAAATGCAATAACATTAGATAATATTTATGATAAAGTAAAAACAATGAAAAGTAAAACAATGTATATACCATTAGAAGCAAAATCAGTAAAAGATGGTCAAGTATCAAGCTTTGTTATACATGGTTTAGTAGAAAATCTGAAATTAGAAGTAGTAGATGAAATATTTGCAATTATAAATATTGACATTATAAATAATACTTTTTCAGTTGAACCATTAGATAGTAATTATAATAGCATAACTGAAATAAATATTGATAATTTAGAAAATGTTGTTATAGTAAAAAACGATGATAATACATTTGTTACAACACCTGTATCATATGAAGAAATAGCAAAAGACTATGTAAATTTATATAAAAGTTTAGCATTAGGAAGTCCAGAAAAATTATATGATTTATTAGATAAAGATTATAGAGAAGCTAGATTTGTAGATTTAAATGAATTTGAAACATATATACAAAAAAATAAACAAGAAATAATGAGCATACGAGTAAGCAAATATCAAGCAAATAAAAGCAATGGTTATACACAATATGTATGCCAAGATCAATATGGAAATACTTATGTATTTAAGGAATCAGCAGTAATGAACTATACAGTTATCCTAGATACATATACAATTCCTTTACCAGAATATATAGAAAAATATAATAAAGCTTCACAAGTAGACCGTGCAGCACTATGCATAAATCGTTTTATGGAAGCTGTAAAAGATGAAAATTATAATTTTGCATATAATGTTCTATCAGAGGGATTCAAAGATAACTATTTTAAAACACAAAATAGTTTTGAACAATATATAAAAAGTTTAGAAAACTATAGTGAAATTGAATATGGAACAGTATCTAACCAAGGAGAATTAATAATTTATCCAGTTACAATAAAAATTGGTGATAAAAACATACAGAAAAGCTTTATTGTAAAACTAGGCGAAGATATTAATTTTGAACTTTCATTTAATGTAGATTAAAAATAAAATATAATATAAAAATAAATTTTTTACAATTATTAATAAGGATACTAAAAAATGTCTAACAATGTTTATTAAACGGAGGAATTGTAAATGAATGAGATATTAAATTTACTACAAAAGAAACAACAGGAATTAGAAAGTAAAATAGTAAATAATGATGTAAAAATTAGTGATATACAGTATTATGGACAAATAGAAATTGAAGATTTAAAGGAACCAGTATATGTCGTAGACAAAAAAGCAGATGGAAAAATATCGAAAGAGTTATATTTAGGTAACGAACATATAGCAGATATTAATGAAAGTGGAGAAATTCAAATTGGAAAAGAATACGAAATAAAAATAGATTCTGTAAAGCTATTACTAACACTTAAAGAAATTAAACCTATATCTTTAAGAAAGTTAGAAGCATTACGTGAAAGAGGCTATGAATTTGAAGATGATGAAAGCAATATTAGTAATGAAAAAGACAGAAAAGTAGATGAACCTGAAGAAGATCACGATAAAGACAAGACTAAAGAATCAAAAGATAAAGTAGGTACAAATAAAGCTAAAACAAGTAATAAAGACATAATAATAGATATGGATAAACGAATTACAGAAACAAAAAGGTTTGCAGATTTAGTGCCAGAAGTAAGAGAAAAAGGAATAAAAGAAGTACGTGTAAGAAGAAAAACAATGACAGAATTTGAATTCTATGGAATAAATGATGCAGGAGAAGAAGTTAAAATAGAATCTTTAAAAAGAACAGAAGGAATAAGCCCTAATAAAATGATTAATCAAGTAAATAAAGATGGTACAGAGGTAACAAAAGTACAAGTTCTTACTATGTTAAAAATAGAACATGGCGGAAACGAGCAAAATTCAAATGAAGGATTTACAGTAACCTTAGGAGATCTTGGAATACCAGAGGTAGCTTATTATAGGCGTGCTAAAAGTGCAGATTTATCTTTAGACGATTCTAGTCTATATACAAGTGTACCAGTTAATTTGGAAAACACTAATCAAAAAAGAACTGAAAAAAACGTAAGAGAATTTGCTGAAAGAAAAATAAATACAAGAGTAGATGATAATGTAGAAAAAGCAAATGAAATTTTAGAAGATGATAAACAAGAAAAAACATCTCTAAAAAACATAGATGATAACCCATACAATGATGAAGCAAACAAAATGGAAGACTATATAGAAAATTTAAAAGAAGAAGCTTGTAAAAGATGTAAAATTTCAAGAGAAGGACTAGAAAAAGCCATAAATGCTGTAAAAGGAAAAGATGATACTATTGAACAGCAAATTGAAAAAGCTGAAGAATTAATAATTGAACAATCAAGAGGAAATAGAAATTTATAAGTAATAATCATATAATCACCTTTTTAAAATATAAATTAAAAAGGTGATTTTTTTATGAAAAAAATACTTTTTTTACTTGTTATAATAATTATTTGTACTACAAACATTATAAGCATAGCAGACGATATAGATGAAGAACAAGAAGAAACAATAAATAAAGAAGAAATTTTAAGTGCATCTACAAATGCGGAAAACATACCGATAATTAATTCAAGATCTGCTATTGTAATAGATAGAACTTCTGAAACAGTATTATATGAAAAAAATGCATACGATAAACGTAAAATGGCTTCTACTACCAAAATATTAACTGCGATAGTAGTATTAGAAAATGCAAATTTAAAAGATGTAGTAGAGGTATCTAAAAAAGCTGGAGGAACTGGAGGTTCAAGATTAGGGTTAAAAGAGAAAGATAGAATAACAGTCAATGATTTACTTTATGGATTATTACTTCGTTCTGGAAATGATTCTGCTGTAGCATTAGCAGAGCATGTTGGAGGAAGTATAAGCGGATTTTCTAACCTTATGAATGAAAAGGTAAAAGAATTAGGCCTAAAAAATTCACACTTTGTAACACCACACGGGTTAGATGAAGATGAACATTATACTACAGCATATGAATTAGCATTAATTACAGACTATGCATTAAAAAATGAAAAATTTGCTAATATTGTAAATACAAAAGATACAACTATATATATAAATGGGCAAGCTAAAAATATAACTAATACAAACGAGTTATTGGGTAATCTAAACGGGGTAAATGGGGTAAAAACAGGTTTTACAAATGGTGCAGGAAGATGTTTAGTTACATCTGTTACAAGAAATGGTCACCAAATTATTTGTGTTGTATTAGGGGCAGATACAAAAAAATATCGTACGCAAGACAGTATAAAACTTATAGAATTTGCTTTTAAAAATTATGAATACGTAAATATTAAAGAAAAGATAGAAGCGGAATTTAAAAAATGGCAAAACCAAGAAATGAAAAAAATAATATATAATAAGAGTATTAATAATTATATAAACTATAAATTGGGTGAAATTAAATTAAATCAAATACCAATACTTAAAAATAACATAAAAGATATAGAACTAGAAATTAACTATAAAAAAGAATTAGAGGCACCAGTAGAAGAAAACACACCAATAGGAACTATTTGTGTAAAAGTAAAAGATAAAATCTTAGTAAATGTGGAAATCTTAACCTCAGAAAAATTAGAGAAAAAAGGAATTTTAGAATATATACAAGATTTCATTAAAAATTATAATTATTATATAAGTATAGGATTGCAAAATATAATATAAATACATAAAAATTTGACTACCAAGTTTAAAAAAAGATTAAATATTTACAAAATTAGAATATTGTGTAATAATACTAAAGAGGAGTGATGTTAAATTGCGAATATTAAATGAATTCAAAATTCCTAATTTTAAATTTCCAAAATTAAAAATGGAAGAATTAAGTAATATAAATGAGGAAAACTTAAAACAAGGATCACATGAACAAAAGAAAAAGAATATAAAATATGAAAGCAAAAATTTTAAAACAATAAAAGAAGTTTTTCAAAAATCAACTACGGAATTCAAGGATAGACCATTTATTTTAGAGAAATTTGATCATAAAGATCCATTTACTGAAATTACATATGGAGAGTTTCGTGATGATGTAATAGGACTTGGAACAGCTTTAATTAAGTTATTAAATTTGAAGGATAAAAGAGTTATTATTATAGGAGAAAATACATATCACTGGTATGTTTCATACATGGCAATGCTATGTGGAGTTGGAATAGCAGTTCCTGTAGATAAGGAGTTGCCACCAAATGAAATTGAGAATGTTGTTAAAAGGTCCAAAGCTAGTGCGATTATTTATTCTACAAAAAAGAAAGACATTATTAAAAAAATAAAAGATAATTTACCTAATGTAGAGTATTTTATATGCATGAATTCTGATGAAGTTTTGCAAGATAGAGATGTAGGTGTAAATTATATTATAGATCAAGGAAAAAGAATTGTAGAATCTGGAGATAATAGCTTTATGGATATAGAGATTGATCCAGAAGAATTTAAAGTATTAATATTTACATCTGGAACTACATCAAACGCAAAAGGAGTTATGATATCAAATAAAAATTTAGCACAAAATATTAATGTAATTTCTGCATATGTATACTTAGATGAAAATGATAGATTTTTCTCGGTATTACCATTACATCATACATATGAATCTACAATAGGATTTTTATTGCCATTATTAGTAGGTGCATCAATTGTTGTATGCGAAGGACTAAAACATATAGTTCCAAATTTAAAAGAGGGCAAACCAAGTTGTATGTTAGCAGTACCATTACTAGTAGAGAATTTGTATAAAAAGATAAATGAAAATATAGTAAAAAGCAAAAAAGACAAATTAGTAAAATCTATGATACATGTAACAAATGCTCTAAAAGGTGTAAATATCGATATTAAAAGAAAAGTATTTAAAGAAATATATGATAACTTAGGTGGAAACATCAGAATAATAGTATCTGCAGCAGCTCCAATAGATGCGAAAGTAGGAAAATGGGTAGAAGACATAGGAATAGAATTTTTACAAGGTTATGGTTTAACAGAAACAGCGCCAATTGCCGCTCTAACACCAGAATTTGACGCAAGGGTTGGATCCGCAGGAAAGGCAGTTACTTGTGCAGAA
>CANQRO010000019.1 GCA_947626205.1 uncultured Clostridia bacterium | reverse complement strand
AACTATTCACTTAATCAAACTGCAAAAAAGGCAGGAGTAAAAAATTTTGACAAGTTCCATAATAGTGGATATAAAGGTTTATATAATGGTGAAACAGCTGATGATATTGCTAAAAGAAAGGGATTAAGATATAGGGAAGATATTTTAGATAATATGGGTAGTGAAGAACTTGCAGCTAATTTATTTCGTATTACGCAAACTGAATCAAGATTAAAAAGAGATAAAGTTAATACTGAAAAGAAAGCTTGTGATACTCATAATAAAATTGGAAAAATAGTTAGAGAAGCAATTAAACAAGCTGGACGGAACTATGCCAGAAGATTTGCCTACTCCACAAAAAAGTTTAAAACAATTAGAAAAAGAAAATAATAAGGCTATTAATTTTTATAAAGGTTAAAAAGTTGTAAATAATTTCATCTTCGCTACCCAAAAAACAAATAACTGTTAGCAAATCTGCTAACAGTTATTTGTTTTTCTTTTCTTCAGGTATAATAATTTTTTTATCTTTTTCTTCTTTAGGCTTAGGTTTTGCAACATTTAAGTGCTCATATACAGGTGATATATCTAAATCTTTTCCATCACCATTTACAACAGTTATTTTTTTAGGTGTTTTATTCATAATTTTCACCTTCCTCTTTAAAGTTAAATTTATATTATCATATATTAAAAAAATATGCAATATAAAAGAAAACAAAGTGCAAATTTCATTGACATCATGCTAAAAAAGTGGCATAATATAGAATATAAAACTTAAAAAAGGAAGAATTATGGAAATAGAAAAAATAAAAGCAATAATAGAAGCAATTTTGTTTGCTTGTGGTAGAGAAGTTACAATAAATGAATTAATATCTGCTTTAGAAGTAAATAAAGAAGATTTAATAACAATTATAGAAAGCATGAGACAAGAATTTGAAAATGAAGATAGAGGTATAGAAATTATTAAGGTAAATGATGCATACCAAATGTGTACCAAAAAAGAATATTACGATTACATTTACCCTATTATAGATAAAAGAAGTAAACCAAATCTATCAAATGCGGCTTTAGAAACATTAGCAATTATTGCATATAATCCTAAAATATCAAGAGCTGAAATTGAATCTATTAGAGGAGTAAACTCGGATGCCACTATTTATAAATTATTAGAATATAATTTAATTGAAGAAGCAGGAAAACTTGATGTACCAGGAAAACCTACTGCATATAGAACTACAGGCAATTTTTTAAAAATGTTTGGTTATACTTCATTAGAAGACTTACCAGACTTACCAAAATATAAAATGGATGAAAATCAACAAATTGTAATAGATGATATTTTAGAAGAAAATAAAGAAAATGAGGAAAGTGAAGAAAGTAAAGAAAATGATGTAAATGAAGGCGAAAGTATACAGAGTGAAGAAGTAAATGAAGGAATATGTAATGAAGAAATAAATAAAGAATCAATTGATAAAGATGAATAGATATAAGTATTAGGGGGAAATAGAATGAAATTATCTAAAACAGGAATGGGTACAACAAAATTAAATAATATAGATGAGATGTATCCAGGGCAAAGTATATTATTACAAACAGGGCAATTAGTACAATATGGTGCAGGATTATTTGCATATAATACAATACCGTTATTAGTAAGAAGAAATATAGAAAAAATTATAGTTGATACATTAAATAAATATAATTGTATTGAAGTATTACTTCCAACTTTACAACCAGATACAATTTGGAAAAATTCTGGAAGATATGAGCATTATATAAAAGATGGAACAATGCTAATTACAGAATCTAATAAAGGTACATTTTGTTTAGCTCCAACAGGTGAAGAAGCCGTGTTAGAATTTGCAAGAGAGAAATTAAAATCATATAAAAATTTACCAGTTACATATTATCAAATAGGAGAAAAATATCGTAACGAGATTAGAACAAGAGGATACTTACTAAGGGGCAAAGCTTTTCCAATGTTAGATGCATATAGTTTTGATGAAAATGAAGAACAAATGGCTAAGTCCTATGAAAATGTGAGAAAAGCATTTTTAGAAATATTTGAAAAAATAGGTTTGCCAGTAATACCTATTGTTGCAGATAATGGAGCAATGGGTGGTAAAAAATCTGAGGAGTTTATGCTTATTTCAGAACAAGGAGAAGATAAAATTTTATATGATGAAAAAACAAATATAGGATTAAATACAGAAATACTAGAAAAAGAAAATTATGAACAATATTTAAAAGAAGAATATGGAATAGAAGATATATCTACGTTTAAAGAAATTAGAACAATGGAGCTAGGACATATATTCCAGTTAGGAACAAGATATTCTGAAATGATGAATGGAAAATTTACGAATAGAGAAGGAAAAGAATCTTTATATTACATGGGATGCTATGGAATTGGAGTTAGTAGAACTGTAGCAGCATTATATGAGCAATGTCTAATAAAAGATGAAAAGTGGGGACCATGTGGATTTAAATTACCATTATCTGTAGCGCCATATAAGGTTCATATAATTGCTAAAGTAGAAAACGAAAGTAAGAAAAAAGAAGCGGAAGAATTATATGATACATTGAATAATATGGGAATTAATGCTATTTTAGACGATAGAGAAAATATTTCAATAGGTGTTAAAATAAAAGATTGTAAAGTATTAGGAACTCCATATATGGTAGTTTTAGGTGATAAAGTTGAAGATGGTAAAATAGAATTTGAAGACAGTGCAACTGGAGAAAAAGAAATTATATCTAAAGAAGAACTTATTAGAAAATTTAAATAAAAACTAAAGGAAATAATCGAAAATGCTCGATTATTTCTTTTTTTCTACACCACGGTTTGACATATTTTTAAAATAAAAAGTTGTACAATATAACAAATAAGGAATATGCAAAGGGAGGCAGAGCATGACAATATACTTAGATGTTATACTACTTGAGAACTTATGTATGAATTATATTATATTGTTTGCTACTGGAATTATCCAAAAATTTAATTTAAAACAATGGAGATTGCTATGTTCAAGTATACTTGGAGCAATATATTCTATATTTACATTTATACCACTTTCAGAACTTTATACTAATGTGATTTTAAAAATTATTTTATCTATTGCCATGGTATATATAGCTTTTCCATTAAAGAACATCAAAAGTTTATTTAGATCGATTATATTATTTTACTTAGTATCATTTGCGTTTGGCGGATGTGCATTTTTCTTATTATACTTTATTAAGCCACAAGATATACTAATTAGAAATGGTGTATTAACTGGAACGTATCCAATTAAAATTGCAATATTGGGAGGAATACTGGGGTTTGTAATAGTAAATATTGCTTTTAAAGTAATAAAGGGAAAAATTTCTAAAAAAGATATGTATTGTTATATACATATCGGATTGAAAGAAAAAGAGACTGTAATAAAAGTTTTAATAGATACAGGAAATTTATTAAAAGATCCAATAAGCGGAATGCCAGTTATTGTAGTAGAAGCTAAAGAATTACACGATATTATATCTGATAAAATATTGGATAATGTAAGTAAAATTTTATTAGGTAATACATCTATTTTGGAAGAAATGGCATCTGATGATATTCCTAAATTTAGAATTATACCATTTTCATCTTTGGGAAAGCAAAATGGTTTATTATTAGGATTTATTGCAGATTATATTGTAATTGAAACTGAAGAAATGAAGAGAAAAGTTGATAAGGTTATTATAGGAATGTATGATAAAGCATTAACAAAAAATGGAGCATATATGGGACTAATTGGCTTAGATATTTTAGAAAGGTGTGATAAAAATGAATATTTTACAAATGTTAAAGAACCATATTAATACTATATATGCCAAATATATAGATAAAAGTGTAGAAGAAATAGAACACTTACCAATTTTTTACATAGGAGGAAGTCAAACTTTACCACCACCTCTAGAGCCAAATGAAGAAGAAGAAATATTGGCAAAATTATCAAACGGAGACGAATCTGTTAGAAAAATTCTAGTGGAAAGAAATTTAAGATTAGTAGTATATATTGCAAAAAAATTTGAAAATACAGGAATTGGAATAGAAGATTTAATATCAATTGGAACTATAGGACTAATGAAAGCAATTAATACTTTTAATACAAATAAAAATATAAAACTTGCAACATATGCTTCACGTTGTATAGAAAATGAAATATTAATGTATTTAAGAAGAAGCAATAGAAGAAAAGGTGAAATTTCAATAGATGAACCACTAAACCAAGATGGAGATGGAAATGAACTTTTGCTCTCTGATATATTAGGAACTGATAATGATATAACATCTAGGGCTTTAGAAGATGAAGTGGATAGAAAATTGCTCAGGGCCTCTATGAAAAAATTAAGTAATAGAGAAAAGAATATTATGGAATTACGTTTCGGATTTATTAGTGGACATGAAAAGACTCAAAAGGAAGTTGCAGATATGCTAGGAATTTCACAAAGCTATATTTCTAGGCTTGAAAAAAAGATAATTAGCAAAATGAAAAAAGATATCATAAGTAAAACAGGGTAAAATAAATCTATAAATATTAATATATTAAGTATGTGATATTATGTATTATATTTTTATATACAAAAAGTGAATTTTGGATTTCTATAATTAAAAAATCCAAAATTCATTTTTAATGTAATTAGCAAAAAACAAAGGCTATTATTTATATAATTTTTTTATTCTAGATATAGCATCTTTTTCTAGTCTAGATACCTGTGCTTGGCTTATTCCTATTTCTTCTGCTACTTCCATTTGAGTTCGTCCATCAAAAAAACGTTTAGTAATAATCATTTTTTCACGGTCATTTAACTTTTTCATAGCTTGTTTAATTGCAAGTGAATCAGTCCATTTTTCATCTGTGTTTTTTAAATCACTAACTTGATCCATTATATATATATTTTCAGTACCATCATTATATACTGGTTCTTGTAAAGATAAAGGATCTTGAATTGCCTCAAAACTAAATATAATTTCATCTCTAGAAACAGAAATTTCTTTAGCAATTTCATCAATTGTTGGGTCTCTATTTAATTCTTTAGTTAGTTTTTCACGTGCTTGTAAAGCCTTATATGCTAAATCTCGTACAGAACGGCTTACACGAATAGGATTATTATCTCTTAAATATCTTCTAATTTCTCCAATTATCATTGGTACAGCGTACGTAGAAAACTGAACATTTAAAGATAAATCAAAATTATCTATAGATTTAATTAAGCCTATACAACCAACTTGAAATAAGTCGTCCATGTTTTCATTTCTACCACTAAAACGTTGTAGAACACTTAATACAAGCCTTAAATTTCCATGTATGAATTTTTCCCTTGCTTCATTATCTCCTTGTTTTATTTTAATAAATAATGTATTTTTTTCTTCATTTGATAGTATTGGAAGCCTAGAGGTGTCTACATTTGTAATTTCTACTTTTCTAGCCACAAAAACCCTCCCTTAAAAATACTTGTAGTAGAAGTATTTCCGAAAAAAGACAGAGCTATTCAAGAAAAAAATTACAAAAAATGACTTTTTACGTAAATATTAATATTTTCTTTAATTATCTGTTTAAAGTAAAATAGATAAGGATATAATTTCCTTAAAGAGGTGTTAGTAATGAATGTTTTAATAGAATTTGTAAAATTTATTTTTTATTCAATTTTGATTGTAATAATTTCAAAAAATATATTAGTACCAGTTTTGAGAAAATTTGCTGGTAGTGTAAATTTAAAGGCTAAAACTATAGGAAATATAGCGGGTTTTGCAACTTCTATGCCAGAATTATTAAGTGTAAGTTTTGCTTCGTTAACAGGATTAGTAAGTATAAGCATTTATAATATTTTAAGTTCTAATATTATAAATTTCTTACAATACATATGGTCTGTTTTTATAAATAAAAACCAAAAAATACTAAATAATATGGCTTTGCAAGTAGATATTATATTAGTTTTAATAACTATTTTTTTACCAATATTTCTTATTATATTTAATGTGCAAGTTAATTTGGGTGTTGTAATAATATTTTTATTTCTTTTTATAAGCTTTTACTATATAAACAATAATGTTCATAAATTATATTTAAAAATAGAGGATATTCAAAATAAGAAAAATATTGAAAATGAGATAAAATGGATTAAAGGAAAGAAAAAGCTTACTGCTAAATATTTATTTTATATCATAATTATTCGGAATAGTGCTTTTTATAATTGGAAATTTATTAAGCAATACACTAGAAAAATTAGCATTACAATTTCAAATATCTGAACTGATTTTAGGAATTTTACTGGGCATAATTACAAGTATTCCAGAACTTATAACTTTTTTTGAATCTCAAAAACATTATAATAAAATTGAAAATAGAAAACTAGGACTTGTAGAAGCAACAAATAATCTATTAACATCGAATATGTTAAATTTGTTTATTATACAGAGTTTAGGAATAATTATATATGCAATTTTTAAATGAAATTTTGAATAAGTTTTCCAAAGTTTGAATATAATAGAAAAACAACAGCAAAATTTTAATTGGAAAAGGTGATATAAAATATGCATGAAGAATTTGTTAAAGAAACAGCGTTGAAAGAGAAGACCGAGAATGATTTAGATATTGAATTGATAAAAAGTATAATAAAAACAAAAAGAGACTTATTAAATTCTAGAAAAAATTTTGAATTTGCAGAAGGAGAACTAATTGATTATTATTTATACGAAATAAAAGCAAGCCAAGCAAAATTAAATTACTTATTAGGAAAAGCAAAGAAAAATGGACTAATTATTGATATGATAAAGGAAATTGAAATAAGACGTGAGGAATTTAATGAACAATTTGATGTGGGGTAGCTAAAAAAGATAAGCATATTTATCTAAAATTAATCATACTATGTATAAAAAGGACGAGGTGATTAATTTGGATACAAACACAATTATTATCTATATTGCATGTATATGCTTTCTTTTTTTATTCGGGAAAATATTTATTTTGCCATTAAAAAGTATTGTAAAATTAATACTCAATTCTTTATTAGGGGGAACTTTAATTTATATAATTAATCTAATAGGTGGTTTGTTTGGATTTCATATTGGATTAAATTACATAACAGCTATATTTGCAGGTATTTTAGGAATTCCAGGAAGTATTTTATTGGTAATATTGAAATTAATTTTAGGATAGAATGATAAAAAATAAAGAGTTATCTAAAAACTATAATATAGTTTTAGAAACTCTTTATTTTGATATATTTATTATTTAAATAATATTATTAATTATTCTACTGTAACAGATTTTGCTAAATTTCTTGGCTTATCAACATCTAATCCTTTTTCCTTAGATATATAATAAGAAAATAGTTGAAGCGGAATAATAGAAAGTACAGGTGATATAAGTGGGTTTGCACTTGGTATATTTATTATTTCTTCGTAATTTTTAGATTCTATTTCCTGGTTCGTTATTACAAGTACTTTTGCACCACGTGTGATTACTTCTTGTAAGTTACTAACAGTTTTTTCTACTAAATTAGGATCAGTTAAAATTCCAATTACAGTAATACCATTTTCAATTAAAGCTATTGGACCATGCTTTAATTCACCAGCAGCATATGCTTCTGAGTGAATATATGAAATTTCTTTAAGCTTTAAAGATGCTTCCATAGATACAGAATAATCAGATCCTCTTCCTATAAAGAACATATCGTGTTCTTTATAGATTTTATGTGCAAAATTTTTAATTTTGCTTGTATCGTTTAAGATATTTAATGCTTTTTTCGGTAGTAATAATATTTCCTCTTTTAAGCTATTTAAAAACTTAGTATCTTCTATTTCTAATATTTCTGCAAAATATATGCTAAGAAGACTTAAAAGAATTATTTGGCATGTATAAGCTTTTGTAGATGCAACAGCAATTTCTGGTCCTGCATGAGTATAGATTGTATAATCTGCTTCTCTGGTAATAGAACTTCCAATAACATTAGAAATAGCAATTGTTTTAGCATTTTTAGATTTCGCAAGTTTTAAAGCAGCAATAGTATCTGCTGTTTCACCAGATTGACTTATATATATACAAAGTGTATGTTCATCAAGTAAAGGATCTCTATAACGAAACTCTGAAGCAATATCTACTGTTACATTAGTATGGCATAATTTTTCTAATATAGGTTTTACTGCCAATCCTGCATGCATAGCAGTTCCGCAAGCTACTAAGTAAATATGATTAAGACTTTTTAAATATTCTTTTGAAAAATTGATTTCATCAAAATTAACTTTTTCGTTATTTTTCAATCTTGAACCAATTGTTTCTCTAATAGCTGTTGGTTGTTCAAAAATTTCTTTTAACATATAATCTTCATAACCATCTTTTTCACAAGAAGAAACATCCCAATCGATATCCTTTAAATCTTTTGAAACATCTTCTAAATTGATATTATAAAAAGATACATTATTTCTAGATAATTTTGCAATTTCACCATCATTTAATAAATAAAATTGTTTTGTATAAGAAAGCATAGCTGGAATGTCTGATGAAACATAATATTCATTAATTCCTTTTCCTACAACAAGAGGGCTATCTTTTCTTGCTACTATCATAATATCTGGAAGATCTTTACAAATTATACTAATTGCATAGCTTCCTTTTAAATCTTTTATTGTACTAGAAACTGCTTTTAAAAGTCCAGTTTCATTTTTTTCTTCATTTTTATAGTAATCATAAATTAAATTTGGAATTACTTCTGTATCTGTTGCAGATAAGAATTTATAACCCTTTTCCTCAAGAGATTCACGTAATTCTTGATAATTTTCAATAATACCGTTATGAACTACGGCAAAAGTTTTAGTTCCATCCATATGAGGATGTGAATTCTCTTTTGAAGGTTTTCCATGAGTTGCCCATCTTGTATGAGCAATTCCTATAGTTCCTTCTAAATCATTAATTCCATCTAGATCATATAAATTTCTAACTCTTCCTTTATCTTTCATTGTTTTAATTCCATTTTTTTCAATGGTTGCAATTCCTGCCGAATCGTATCCACGATATTCCAATTTTAATAATCCATCTATTAAAATTGGGCTCGCTTTTTTAAGACCAATGTATCCAACAATTCCACACATTGTAACAAACCTCCTAAAATATATAATATGGAATTGAAAGTATGTAAAAAGTTACTTTACTAGATTTGTTATAATATTACTACTATTTTTTACTAGTATTTATGGCAGTAACTATGCCATAGAACCATCCGCCGAATTTTTCGATAAGTTCTATCCTCGTCAACAGCATTTTCATGCAGTCCTGGCGCTTGATATTTAATCTCCTTTCTAATATATTGAGAAATAACTTGTAACATATGTATAAGTTTTTATTTCTATAAAATAATACAAACTTTCAATTAATAATAGTATATTACACTAAAATTTAAAAAGTAGCAAGTCCTTAATATAAAAATTAAGAAAAGCTTAAATAATGTCAATGGAAACTTAAATCTATGACATAAAAATTTATGAGAATAATGAAAGATATAAAGAGTTATTTGTAATGAATTACCTTGTTTTATAGTCGAATAACAAAAAATGTAATAATTTAAATATTACAGAAAAATAACAAAATATTACAAAGGTTGTGTAAGAATATAGAAAAACTGTTTGACAATAAGGAATATTTGTGGTAAAATAAGCAATGTTTGGAAAAAGCATTGCTTTTTTCCTTACTCATACCGTTATAAGGGAGTATGGGTTATAATCCATAAGGAGGTGAAATAATGAACAAATACGAAAGTGTTATCATTATTAGTCCAAACGTTGAAGAAGAAGGTTTAAAAAGCCTTATTGAAAAATTCTCAGGACTAATTAATACAGATGGTAAAGTAGAATCTGTAGAAGAAATGGGTAAAAGAAAACTAGCTTATGAAGTAAATAAAAATAAAGAAGGTATTTATGTTTTAATTAACTTTGAAGCTAACCCAAGTTTAATTGCAGAACTAGAAAGAAATTATAGAATTACTGACGA
Organism: uncultured Clostridia bacterium; assembly: GCA_947626205.1. Taxonomy (GTDB): domain Bacteria; phylum Bacillota; class Clostridia; order TANB77; family CAG-508; genus RGIG8482. Next base: position 9,114 of record CANQRO010000019.1, on the reverse strand, counting down.
AGTTATTAAGTTTATTGTAGTAAAAAAATAATTAAAAATTAAATTAGTGCAAACAATTAAGTTTGCTAGGGACCTTTAGAAAGGTAAGGTAGAAAAATATGAACAAAGTAATTTTAATGGGAAGATTAACAAGAGATCCAGAAGTAAGATATACTCAAACTAATAATACACTAGTTGCAAGTTTCTCACTTGCAGTAAATAGAAGATTTGCAAGACAAGGAGAAGAAAGACAAGCTGATTTCATAAATGTTGTAGCTTGGAGCAAGCTAGGAGAATTTTGTAGTAAGTATTTCAAGAAAGGTCAACAAGTAGGTATTATCGGAAGAATACAAACTAGAAACTGGGATGATGAACAAGGACAAAAACATTACGTAACAGAAGTTGTTGCAGAAGAAGCATATTTTGCAGATAGTAAAAGAGATGGAGATGTTTCAGCAAACTTTGAAAATACGTTTGGAAATGTTGCATCACAAAGCCCAGAATTTGAAATTTCTTCAAGCGATGACCTACCATTCTAATTCTAAAAAGAAGATAGGGGGAAAAAAGAAAATGTCAGATAAGAAAAATAATAAAAGAAATAACAAAATGAACAATGGGGACGAAGATTTCAATCCAAAATTTAGAAAAATAAGAAAAAAGGTATGTCCACTATGTAGTGATAAAAATTTTGTATTAGATTATAAAAACCCAGAACAATTAAGAAAATTTGTTAACGAAAAGGGAAAAATATTACCAAGAAGAGCAACAGGTGCTTGTGCAAAACATCAAAGAGATATTACATTAGCTGTAAAAAGATGTAGACATATTGCATTATTACCTTATGCTGAAAATTAATTAAAAAGTAAATCCTTTATTTATATAAATAAAGGGTTTATTTTTTTGCCTTTAAAGTTTCTATATACAGTATAAAGATATTTTAATAATTAATAACTTGATTCTTAAATTTATATTACAAAACAATTTTATATGTTTAAACATATGATAATTTGTGAATAATTAAATCAAAGAGGTGAAAACATGAAATTAGGAATTGCTTTATCTGGTGGAGGAATACGTGGAATTGCTCATGCTGGGGTTCTTAAGGCATTAGAAGAAAATGAAATTAACATAGATATAATTGGAGGAACTAGTTGTGGAAGTTTAATTGCATCATTATATGCAATGGGATATTCTCCATATTACATATATATATTATTTAAAAGATATGCCAAAGAATTAGTAGAAATTAGCGGAGCATCAATATTATCTGGTTTAAGTAATTTTATGATGAATAAAAAAATACCTATGAAAGGTTTAAAATCTGGAAAAAATTTAGAAAGCATATATAACAAAATAGCATATAAAAAAGGCATACGTAAAATTAGCGAAATACCGATGCCAATTGTTATTCCAACAGTAGATATTATAAATTCCAAAGAGTATATATTTACAAATTGCATTCCAAATAACGTAAGAGATATAGATCAATATATTACAGATATAACTGTAGGAAAAGCAGTTAGAGCTAGTAGTAGTTTTCCAGCAGTTTTTATGCCTTGTGAATTTAATAAACATGCATTTATGGATGGAGGTGTATTAGATAATGTGCCAGTGAATGAAGTAAAAAAACAAGGAGCTGATAAAGTAATTGCTGTAAAATTTGAAGCTGATGTAGTAGATGATGAAAGCAATGTTATGGATATAATAATGAAAACAATTGACATTATGGGCAGTAAAATATCAGAAGAAAGTTTAGAAAAAAGTGATCTGATTTTAGATGTTTATACGGATAAGGTTGGACTTCTGGATGTTGATAAGTTAGATAGTTGTTATAAATATGGATATAATTGCGTTATGAAAAATTTAGATAAAATAAAAAAATTAATTAATTAAAGAATATAAAATTGTTTAATTATTGCATTTCATATTATGCTTGTTTTTAACAATTTTATATTCTTTAATAAAACTTTGCATAAATTAAATAATTTTGGAAATTATATTTTTATCAATATAAACGGAGGTAGATATCTTATGGCTGTTGAAAAACATTTAAAAGTAACAGGAACTTCAGAAATATCTTGGAAGGATGCAATTGTACAAACTATTAGTGAAGCATCAAAAACGATAGATTATTTAACTGAAGTTAAAGTTTTAGAACAAAAAGCTAAAATAAATGGAAAAAGGATTACAGAATATTTAGTAGATTTAGATTTAGCTTTTACAATTGATAGAGATAGAGACTAGGAGGTTTATTATGGATAATATAGAAACTAAAAAACAATATCAAGATTATGTGGATAAAAAATCCCCTAATTCACCTATTATAAAGAACTGTTTTAATGCATTTTGGGTTGGAGGACTTATTTGTTCTGTTGGACAACTTATATTTGACTTTTGCAGATTTCGTGGTTTAGAATTACAAATTTCAAATACAATCGTTTCAGTTATCTTAATTGGAATTAGTGCATTTTTAACAGGTTTAAACATTTTTAATAAGATTGGTAAATTTGCAGGAGCAGGCTCACTTGTTCCTATTACTGGATTTGCTAATTCTATTGTTTCTCCTGCTATGGAGTATAAATCTGAAGGATATGTAATGGGAGTTGGCGGGAAAATGTTTACTGTAGCTGGACCCGTATTAGTTTTTGGTATTTCCGCTTCAATTATTGTAGGTATTGTATACCTTATTTTTAATACGCAGTCTATTACGCTTGTATAAATTTAGAAAGGATGATTTATTATGCAAAAAATTGGAAAGCAAACTGTTAAATTTGATGTGCCTCCTACTATTTCTGCTACAGCATCTATTGTTGGACCAAAAGAAGCGGATGGACCATTAGCATCATATTTTGATCAATGTTTAGATGATGAATTCTGGGGTGAGAAAAGTTGGGAAAAGGCAGAAAGCAAAATCATTAAAGAAACTGTAAATATGGCAATTGCAAAATCTGGAATTCCTAGTGAAAAAATTGATTACTGCTTTGCTGGTGATTTATTAAATCAATGTATTTCTTCTAGTTTCGGATTACGAGAATTAAATATTCCTTTTTTAGGAATATTTGGTGCATGTTCAACATTTGTAGAAGCCCTATGTTTAGCTTCAGTATTTCTAGAAAGTGGTGCAGGGGAGCATGCTATATGTGCAGCATCTAGTCACTTTTGTAGTGCTGAAAAGCAATTCCGTTTTCCACTAGAACTTGGTAACCAACGTCCTCCAACTTCACAATGGACTGTAACTGGTGCAGGTTGTGCAGTTGTTTCAAAAAATGGTTATGGACCTTATATAACACATATAACTCCTGGAAAAATTATTGATATGGGAATTAAAGATGCTAACAATATGGGTGCTGCTATGGCTCCTGCTGCATTAGATACTTTAATTACTCATTTTAAAGATACTGGACGTAATCCTAGTTACTATGACGCAATTTTTACAGGTGATTTGGGTTATATTGGAAAAGATATATTAATTGAAATGAGTGAAAGCAAGGGATACCAAATTAAATCTAATTATAATGATTGTGGTGTTATGATATTTAATAAAGAAAAACAAGATACGCATTCTGGTGGTAGTGGTTGTGCTTGTTGTGGAAGTGTTTTTTCTGGTTATTTATTTAAAATGCTACAACAGAAAAAATATAAAAAAATCTTATTAATTGCTACTGGTGCATTAACCAATTCAACAACATCACAACAAGGAGAATCTATCCCAGGAATTGCTCATGCAGTAGCTATTGAACTTTAGAAAGGAGCAACATGTATGGAATTTTTTCAAAGTATAGATTGGATGCAGATGCTTAGATGTTTTATTGTTGGTGGAATAATTTGTATTATTGGCCAAATTTTAATTGATAAAACTAAGTTAACTCCTGCAAGAATATTAGTTATTTTTGTTACAACAGGAGCTATACTTGGAGGATTAGGAATATATCAATATTTAGTAGATTTTGCAGGATGTGGAGCAACAGTACCTTTAACAGGTTTTGGAAATGCTCTTGCTAAAGGTGCTATTGAAGAAGTAACGAAATCTGGATTAATTGGTGCCTTTATAGGTGGCACTAAAGCTGCAGCTGGTGGAATTTCTGCTGCAATATTCTTTGGATATATCGCTTCACTTATTTCAAAACCAAAAATGAAGAAACAATAAGGAGATTCAATATGAATTTTAAAGAATGGCAAGGTTTTAATAAAGGAGATTGGCAAAATAATATTGATGTTAGAAGTTTTATTCAAGCTAACTATACACCATATGAAGGAGATGCTAATTTTTTAGTTGGTCCAACAGAAAATACCAAAAAGTTATGGAGCATGGTACTAGATTTATATAAAAAAGAAAAAGATAATGGCGGTGTGTTAGATATTGATACTAAAACAATTTCTACTATAAATGCACACAATGCAGGTTATATTAATAAAGACTTAGAAACTATTGTAGGACTCCAAACAGATATGCCTTTAAAAAGATCAATTATGCCTTTTGGTGGAATAAAAATTGTAGAAAAATCGTGTGAAGCATATGGTAGACACATAGATCCAGATGTTGATTATATATTTAATAATATTCGTAAAACTCATAATGATGGAGTATTTAGTGTATATACTCCAGATATTCGTGCTGCTAGAAGTTCACATTTAATAACAGGTCTACCAGATGGCTACGGTCGTGGAAGAATTATAGGAGATTATAGACGTGTTGCACTTTACGGTGTAGATACACTTATTGAAGAAAAGAAAAATGATTTAGAATGCTTAAATGTTGAGCCTTTTACTGAAAATATTATTAGAAACAGAGAAGAAATTTTCGAACAAATTAAGGCATTAAATTCTCTAAAAGAAATGGCCCAAAAATATGGCTTTGATATTTCTTATCCTGCTAAAGATGCTAAAGAAGCTATACAATGGACCTATTTTGCTTATCTTGGTGCTGTTAAGGACCAAAACGGTGCTGCTATGAGTTTAGGTAGAACAACTACATTTTTAGATATTTATATAGAAAGAGATTTAAAAAATGGTACTATAACAGAAGAACAAGCACAAGAATATATAGACCATTTCGTTATGAAATTACGCTTAATTCGTTTTTTACGTACGCCAGAATATAATGAATTATTTAGTGGTGATCCAGTATGGGTAACAGAATCTATTGGAGGTATGGGAATTGATGGCAGAACTTTGGTTACAAAAAACTCTTTTCGCATGCTTCATACTTTAGTAAATTTAGGTCCTGCTCCTGAGCCCAATATGACTGTTCTTTGGTCTACAAGGTTACCTAAAGGTTTTAAAGAATTTTGTGCAGATTTATCTATAAAAACATCTTCAATTCAATATGAAAATGATGATTTAATGCGTAAATTTTGGGGAGATGATTATGGAATAGCTTGTTGTGTTTCTGCTATGAAAATAGGAAAACAAATGCAATTTTTCGGTGCAAGATGTAATTTAGCAAAAACTTTGCTTTATGCTATTAATGGTGGTAGAGATGAACTATCTGGTAAACAAGTTACTCCAAAATTTGAACCTATTACAAGTGAATATTTAGATTACTCTGAAGTAATGGAAAAATTCGAAAACATGATGGAATATGTTGCAAAAATTTATATAAAAGCTTTAAATGCTATTCATTATATGCATGATAAATATTCATATGAAGCTCTTGAGATGGCTTTACATGATAAAGATGTTTTAAGAACTATGGCTTGTGGTATTGCTGGTCTTTCTGTTGTTGCAGATTCACTATCTGCTATAAAATATGCAAAAGTTAAAGTGATTCGTGATGAAACTGGTCTTGCTATAGACTATAAAATAGAAGGAGATTTTCCAAAGTATGGTAATGATGATGACAGGGTAGATGAAATTGCAATTGGGTTAGTAAAAACATTTTTACGAAAACTAGAAAAGCATCAAACTTATAGAAATAGCAAAGTTACTCTTTCAATTCTAACAATTACTTCTAATGTAGTTTATGGAAAAGCAACTGGAAATACTCCAGATGGAAGGCGTTCAGGAGAACCTTTTGGTCCAGGAGCTAATCCTCTACATGGAAGAGATACAAATGGTGCTTTGGCAGTTATGAACTCTATAAGCAAGTTACCTTATACATTTTCACAAGATGGTATTTCTTATACTTTTTCAATAACTCCTTCAACACTTGGGAAAGATAATCAAACTAAAATTAATAACTTAGTTTCAATGTTAGATGGATTTTTTACAAGTGAAGGACACCATATTAATGTAAATGTATTTGATCGTGCTTTGCTTGAAGATGCAATGGAGCATCCAGAAAATTATCCTCAGTTAACTATTCGTGTTTCTGGATATGCTGTACATTTTACTAAATTAACACGTGAGCAACAATTAGATGTAATTCATAGAACTATTCATGAAAGAATTTAAAAATGGCACGTATTCATTCAATAGAAACTTTTGGTACAGTAGATGGACCTGGTATAAGATTTGTTATTTTTTTTCAAGGATGTATGCTTAAATGTAAATATTGTCATAATAGGGATACTTGGGATATAAATGGTGGTGAAGAAATAACTTTAAGTGAAATAATTGATAAAATTGAGAGATATATGAATTATTTTTATACTTCTGGTGGCGGTGTTACCCTTTCTGGCGGAGAGCCACTTTTACAACCAAATTTTGTTTTAGAATTATTAAGAGAACTTAAGAAGAGAAATATTCATACAGCTATAGATACTTCTGGCAACTTTGAAATAACACCACTTATGCAAGAAATTATTAATTTTACCGATTTGTTTTTACTAGATATAAAACATATAAATCCTGAAAAATGTAAGAAATTAGTCGGATTTCCAAATGAAAAGGAATTAAATTTTGCTAAAACTTTAAACAAACAAAATAAGCCTATGTGGCTTAGACAAGTAATTATTCCCGGAATTACAGATGAAAAAGAAGATTTACTCAAGCTAAAAGAATTTATTTCTTCTTTATCAAATGTAGAAAAAGTAGAATTACTAAAATATCATGATATGGGAAAATATAAATGGGAAAATCTTGGATGCACATATGAGCTTTCTAATGTTCAGGCGGCTACTGATAATGATATTTTACGTGCTAAGGAAATATTAGGTATAAATTAAAAAACTCAACCTCACCATATAGGTGAGGTTGAGTGGTTAAGCACTCATTAATGCCCATAAGGTAATAATGGTGATTCCTACTAGCACAATTACACTTATTACCACGCATGCAACTTCAATTGTGAAAAACGCGCATGCTATCCCACCAAAGAATAGCATAGCCATAATGGCTGCAAACAGTATGGGTGCATATTTATCCATCCCATTTTCTCCTCCTTCTTTTTGTCTAATCCTCCTGTAAAAGCGAGGAAATCTACAAGTTATTTACATTTATTATACTACAATTTAGTTCAAAAATCAAATCTGGACTATACTTTTAGGCAACTATTACAAACTTAAAATGCTATTAATTGTAACAAACTTCCAGATATTACACCTATTAAGTATAATATTGTTACAATTTTTATGTTTTCTTTTAAATTCTTATTTACTCTAAATAAAATTAAAATTCCTACTCCAGCTCCTACTAGTAAACCAGATATCATTGTTGCAGAGCTAATTACATTTTCTAAAAATAGTTCAGTTAATATTACAGATGATGCACAGTTTGGTATTAGTCCAATTAAACTTGCAATCATTGGTCCTAGTATAGGAGTATTTAACATTAGTTTTGATAAATTTTCTTCTCCTATAATATGTATTATAGTATTTAATATAAATGATATTATTAAAATATAGAAAAATATACTAATTGTATGTTTTAAAGTAGATTTTAATATTCCATCTTCATCGCAATGGCAGTGGTCATGTTCACAGATTTCTCCAATGGTATCTTTTTGAGCATTTTCTTTTTTTCTAAAAATTAAATCTATTATAAAACCTGCTATTATACCTATTATTAATTTTACAACTAAAATTTTTATAATTACATCTAATGGTGCTGCCTCTGAAATTAAAATTGGAAGCATTTCATCTGATGTAGATAAAAATATAGCAATTAATGTCCCAAGTGTAATAATTCTTCCTGCATATAAATTTGCAGCCATAGCTGAAAAACCGCATTGTGGAAAAATGCCTAAGAATCCACCAAATAATGGACCAAATTTACCAGACTTTTTAATAACATTTTTAGTTTTATCACTCATTTTATGTTCTATATATTCCATAACAAAATAAGCTATAAGCAAAAATGGCAATAGCTTTAATGTATCTACAAGAGTTTCTATTATTACTTCTAACATATTTTTTCTCCTTATTTAATTTACATTTTATAATACCATAATTTTAATTAAAAAACAATAAAAAGAAATAAAAATAAGTTGTTCTTATATGATAGAATAATAAAAAATAATATTATGCTATAATATATTTACGTAAGAAATTGCTTTAATTTTAAAGTCCTGAGATTTTTATAAATGAAATCTTAGGACTTTATTTATATGTAACATATTAATATTTTGTAAGCATACATTGTTATTAGAATTGAAATAAAACAAGCTTAAAAGGTAACATAATTTGACAAATATGAAAAATTGTGGTACAATTAAAAAGTAGTGCATAAATCTTAAACTAGAAAGGAAGTTAAAAAGTGGAAAATAATAGTGAAAGCGGGCTGAGAATAAGACAGATTATTTCTAGTGTCTTAATATTAATGCTCTTAGCTAGCAATATTCAATTATTAGTTTCTACAAAAGAAAAAAAGGACATAATTAGTTCTACAAAACAAACAAATGAAGAAATAGAAGAAGTAATTTTAGCAAGCGCTGAAATAGAAAACGAAATACCACTAGCAACCGTAAATGAAAGAGAAATTGATGTAACATCAAGAAGTGTATCTGAAAGAAATGTAAACGAAGTAAATTATAAAAATATAAATGAAATAGAAATTTCAAAAAACATGGACTTAACCAAACGTACTGGAGTTTCAAAAGAAGACTTTATGAAGTTAATGGCAAACTTAAAGGTTGATACATCAGGATTCTTTGAAAAAAATAGTGAAACTATTTACAATCTATGTGAAAAATATGAATTGAACGAAGTATTTTTCTGTGGATTAATTGCTGCAGAATCCGGATGGAATATAACAAAA
>CANQRO010000018.1 GCA_947626205.1 uncultured Clostridia bacterium | reverse complement strand
TATTATATCATTTTTGTAAAAAAACTAAATTCCACTTGAGCTTTACCTAGAATTTAGTTTTTTAATTAAAGTAAAAAAGAAAATATGGCAAATGTATTGATTTTATTATAATTTTAGTATAAAATATATAAGATTTGAAATAATAAGGAGGAAATAAAAATGGCAGAAGTATATATGGCAGGAGATTTTAGAAATGGTACAACATTTGAAATGGACGGAAATGTATATAAAGTTGTAGAATTTCAACATGTAAAACCAGGTAAAGGAGCAGCATTTGTTCGTACTAAATTAAAAAATGTAATTTCAGGAGCAGTTTTAGAAAAAACTTTTAATCCATCTGAAAAATATCCAGGAGCAGAAATTGAAAAAAGAGATATGCAATATTTATATAATGATGGTGATTTATATTATTTTATGGATAATGAAACATATGAACAAATTCCTTTAAATAAAGACCAATTAGGCGACAGTTTAAAATATATAAAAGAAAACATGAGCGTAAAAATATTATCATTTAAAGGAAATGTATTTGCAGTAGAGCCTCCTATGTTTGTTGAATTAGAAGTTACATATACAGAACCAGGATTTAGTGGCAATACTACTACAACATCAGGTAAACCAGCAACATTGGAAAATGGCTATGAAATTAGTGTTCCATTATTTATTAATATTGGTGATATAATAAAAATAGATACTAGAACTGGTGAATATATGGAAAGAATTTAAGAAAAGAGGAATATTCATGTCACAATTACAAGATAGATTTAATTCCATAGTAAAAAAAATCGAAGAAAGATTTACAGATCCAGAAGATTTGAATTTCATAAAAAAGCAAATTGCAGATATAGCAATGTTATATATGGATGAAGTAAATAAAATTATGGACTTTAGCGAAAAGAGAGTAAACCAAGTCTATGAAAACCAAAAACTATTAGAGCAAAAAATGTCTCAAATAGAAAAGGGTATGGATCACATAGAAAAAGAATTATATATAGAAGATGAAGATTACGACTTTGAAATAGTTTGTCCTTATTGTAACCACGAGTTTGTATCGGATAACATAGCATCAGATGTTAAAGAAATAGAATGTCCAGAATGTCATAACATTATAGAGTTAGATTGGAATGAAGAAGAAAGCGGATGTAGTGATGGACATTGTAGTACTTGCCACGGATGCGGAGAAGAAACAGAAGATACTAACGAAGAAAGTGAATCACAAGAAGAAGACAATGAAGATGATGATATGTAAGTAAATGGTAATAAGCTAAAATTTTATCTATATGGTAAATTTTAGCTTATTTTTAATGTTCAGGAATACTTAAAATGTCTAAGGGATTTATATATTTTTCATCAATACGTATACCAATATGTAAATGACAACCTGTAGTTGCTCCATTTGTTGGATTTCCATTCTTATCTTTGTATGAATTGTTGGGAACATCATATACATTTTTAGGACCAACTTTTGCAATAAGTTCACCTTTTAAAACCTTATCACCAACAGAAACTAGAAAATTAGGGGAAACATGGCAATATGTAATTTTCATATTTTCGTGTGATAAAGTAATAGTATATCCACCACCACCTAAAAAACCTGCGAAAGTAATATTTCCATCACAAATAGCATAAAGAGGAGTATTTTCTGGTGCAGCAATATCAATTCCTTTATGGAAGCTAGAAGCACCAGCGGTTGGAGACACCCTTTTTCCATATTTTGAAGTAATAGTTGTTGAATCTGGAATAGGCCAAATAAATTCTAAATTAGGATCATAAGAAATAAAATTGTTATTATTTATACTTGAATAAGATATATATATAGGCATAAAGCAAAAACACATACATAGAATGAATACCATAAATAATGTATATAAAAAAGAAAGACTACGATTCATATATTAACCTCCGAATCTGTAGCCCTTTTTATTAAATAAATAGATTACATTATTTAAATCTCCCTAAATGTAAAGTAATTATAAACTAACAAATTAATAAAGTCAAGGAAATTTGCTTGTTAAAATGATAAAAATGTTGTATAATTAAAAGGTAACAAATATGGGGGCGTAATTGGTTTCGACAGTAATCTAGAAGTATCAATAGCGAGTAGTGGATTCTCGTGTGTTCCACTTTAAAAAACGAGAAACTAAATATAAACGCTAGAAATAACGAATTAGCATTAGCTGCCTAAGTTGCGGCTACGTTTTTTATTAGAAACCTACGGCTAATAAAAGGCGCAAAAATAGTAGGAAACGAAACTATTTTTTGCTTCGGAAATAGTGGGTACAAACGAAGCTACTAATATTTTTCATTTGTTTGCTAATGAAAAATATTAGGAATCAAAATAACAAACTGCACTCGGAGAAGTTGATATGAAAGGATTATTGGACAGGAGTTCGACTCTCCTCGCCTCCACCAAATTGATTTAAAACTCGGACTATAAAAGTTCGAGTTTTAAATTGCTCAAAAATATGATAGAATATTGTATAGATTAAATTAATATATTTGCCAATTTAGAAAACACACATGAATATTGACCTACAATATGTATTTATGGAGGTAGTTTAATGAATGATATAATAAATGAAATATATGATGAAGTAAAAAGAAGATGTATGTTGCCATCTAATACTTATGGAATTGGAGCTTGGGATCATCATATTAAATTAGTTTATAAAATAGCTACAGAAATTTGCTATGAATATGGAGCAAATCATGATATAGTTGCTTTAGCTGCTTTGTTACATGATATTGCATCTATTACTGATAAGTCTTATGCTGAAGAACATCATACAATTGGAGTACAAATTGCTGAAGATCTATTATCATCTTATCCAATAACTAAGGAAGATATAGAATTAATAAAAAAATGTATTTTAAACCATCGAGGTAGTAGATTATCAAAAAAAACTACTCCAGAAGAAATATGCATAGCTGATGCTGATGCTATGGCTCATTTCTATAGTATACCTTCCTTACTTCGAATGGTATATGTAGAAAAAAATATGTCTATAGATGATGGAGCAGAATTTGTTTACAATAAACTACAAAGAAGTTACAATAAATTATCAGATAAAGGAAAGGAAATTATTTTACCACAATATCAAGCAGCAAAAATTTTATTATTAAAAAAATAGTTGTCATATTTTTCCTAAAGGATACAAAGAAAGGTAGGAGAAACACTTAAAATTAAGTTTTCTCCATTTTTTAGTCATAATAACACCGAACAAAAATTTTATATTTTTAAAAAAATCTATTGACAAAATAAAAACAAAAATGTAAAATAAAACAAACAAAAGTTTTAGAAACGTTTTTTTGCACTAAGGAGGATTTTAAAATGGGTATTTTAAGAAATAGAACAGATGTTATCGCATATACGATAGATAAAAATATAAATAACAATTTATTTATATCTATACAAAATGGAGAAGTTGTTGTTAATGCTCCTTGGTATTATACAAGAAATCAAATACAAGAAATAGTAGAAGAAAAGAAAAAATGGATTTTAGAAAGAATAAGACAATATGAAATGCTAAAAGAACAATATAGTAATACTGGAACTATAACAATTTTAGGAAAAGAATGTAATATTAAGATTCGTTATAGAAATATTAAGACATTAACAGTTAATGTAGAAGATAGAGTTATAAAAATAGAGATTCCTAATAAATATAATAAAGTAGAAAAAGATGCTTTATTAAGATTACTTATAGATAAAATATACCAAGTTGTCGCTGAAAGAGAACTTGAAACTTCCATGGAAAAAGCAAGAATTTTATTGGGATTCGCACCAGAAGATTATAAAATACAAAAAATGAAGAATACTTTAGGGAAATGTACACAAGATAAAACAATTATATTAAATCCAGAAATTGTGAAATATAGTAAAAGCATAATAGATTATATAGTTATACATCAATTTTGCCATTTAAAATATAAAACACATACTAAAGGGTTTTATCAAATGATAAAAAAATATGTACCAGATTACGAGAATTTTATTAAAGAAATTAATGGATTGCAATATTAATAAAAAATTCTAGTAAAGACTAGAATTTTTTTATATATAAGATAATATATATGAGAAAACTTTATTTTTAAAAATAGAACATTAATGTATTTAAAAGTAGTAAGACATAAAACTCTAAATAGTATACTACTGTGTTCTAATCAAAATTTTCTTTATAGAAATGTTTTTATAAATGTAAATAAAGTACAACCAATTAATTATTATATTACAAAGAATTTAAATAAAAATTATATTATTACTTGCATAAGAATATATTTTATGCTAAGATAGTATTGTTAATTTATAATTGATAGGGGCATGGTGTTAATGGTAGCATGTCGGTCTCCAAAACCGCTGGTGAGGGTTCGAGTCCTTCTGCCCCTGCCAAAGAAGCATACGAATAGTTAATAAAATAGCTATTTGTATGCTTCTTTTTTATTAAAGTTTACTAAAAGTAGTTTTATAAGATGAAAATAAATATGTCAGTAACAAAGTAAAAAAACACTTGACAAATAATCATTAGTTTAGATAAAATAATAACATAAATATAACAAAAAGAAAAAATATAAAAGTAAAAGTGTACATATTTAAACTAAAAATAGGATAATATAACAAAAGAAAGAAGGAGAACAATATGTTCAAATTAAAAAATGAAAAAGCAATTACATTAATAGCATTAGTTATAACCATAATAATTTTGTTAATTTTGGCAGGAATAACTATAAATTTAGCATTAGGAGATGATGGCATAATAACAAGAGCAAGAGAGGTAGCAAGAAATTATGAAGAAGTACACAATAAAGAATTAGCAGATTTAAAAGAATTTGGAGAAGAGTTAGGAAGCATAATAGAAGGAGAAGTAACCAACGGAGATACACCAACAATAATAATAGAAAATCTAGATGAATGGACAAGGAGTAAGAAAGTAACAATATCTGCTAATAGTAAATATATAACAAAATATACTACAGACGGAACAGAGCCAAGCAAAGAAAATGGGGAAGAATATAAAAATACATTCACAGTTGATAAAAACTGTATTGTGAAGGCTGTATATATCAGTAGTACTAATAAAGTAGGAAATATAGTAGAAAAAGAAATAAATAAGATAGATACAGTAGAACCAAGTGTATTAGAAATTGAATTAATACCTGGTAAAAAATCAATAGATATAAAAGTAAATAAAGCAGAAGATGGAGCAGAAAATAACGAAAGTGGAAAAAGTGATATAGCAGGATATAGATTTAGTAAGGATGGAACAAATTGGACTGAATATCAAGAAGGAACAACATATAAATTTGATAATTTATATGGAAACTTGTCAGGAGAGACATATACAATAAAAGTAGAAGTAAAAGATAAAGCAGGAAACACAAAAGTAGTAGAAAATACAGCTACGACTACATGCAAAAATACTAATTTCTATTGTGAAACAAAGGATGATATCATATGCGAGACTTTATCATCATCTAGGATATGGTATAAGTATAATAATATAGGTGCCATTATAGGCGTAATGTATAGTAGTATTGATGATGAGAAATGGGCTCGTCCTGTACTGGTAAGCACAGAACCAGAAGGCGTTAAATATTATACAAGTCATCTTCCAGAAAATATAATTGAGTATAAATTTACATTAGAATATAATGGAACAACTTATTACGTTTCTAATCATTTGTATTCAATGACAGGTGAGTTGAAATCAAAGTATTATATGTTAAATACAGTAGATCAACGATATATGGGAACTTCTGATAATACAATGAAAGCTGCGGCTAAAGATTTATTAGATAAATATTTTGCTGAATAAAAAAAGAAATATATTGCAATTTATTTCATATAATGATAAAATAAGCACATAGTTAAAAGGGAGTAGCTTAAATATTACTAATCAACAGTCGCGATGTATATCTGGTTAGTAAGCTTAAATTTTTAAGTAAGCAAGACTTTTAAATAAATTTTTTTAAAAAATTTATTTAAAAGTCTTGTTTTTTAATATAACAAATATTTAAAATGCTTATAAAAATAACTTTAATAATTAAAAGGAGGTTTTAATTTGAAAAAAGAGTGGTTTTCAAAAACAGTTAATGAAGTCAAGGAAGATTTAAAAACTGATTTAGAAAATGGACTAAATAATGATCAAGTTATAGCTAAACAAGAACAATACGGATTTAATGAATTAAAGGCCAAAAAGAAAAAATCTTTATTGCAAAAGTTTCTAGAACAATTTAAAGATTTTACAATTATAGTTTTAATAATTGCAGCAATTGTATCTGGAGTCGTTGGAATTTCCGAAGGAGAAGGAATTACAGATACAATAATAATATTAATTGTTGTTATTTTAAACGCTATTATAGGTGTAGCACAAGAAAGTAAAGCAGAAAAATCTTTAGAAGCTTTACAAAAACTAAGTGATCATGCATCAAAAGTAATTAGAAATGGAAAATTAGAAGTTATTCCATCAAAATTATTAGTACCAGGTGATCTTGTAGTTCTTGAAACGGGAGACTATATACCTGCAGATTTAAGAATAATAGAAGCTGTTAACTTAAAGTCTCAAGAATCGGCATTAACAGGAGAATCTGTTCCAGTAGAAAAACAAACAGAAGCCATACAAGATGAAAAAGTGGGAATTGGAGATCGTACTAATATGCTGTTTTCTTCTAGCTTGATAACATATGGTAGAGGAAAAGGAATTGTAGTAGAAACAGGAATGAATACTGAAGTAGGAAAAATTGCAACTATGTTAGATACTGCTGAAGAAACAGTTACACCTTTACAGGAAAAACTTAATGTTTTAGGAAAAACTTTAGGAATTGCAGCACTTGTAATTTGTGCAGTAATTTTTGTGATTGGATTATTATATGGAAAAGAACCAATTCATATGTTTATGACAGCGGTAAGCTTAGCCGTTGCAGCTATTCCAGAGGGATTAGTTGCTGTATCTACAATAGTTTTAGCAATTGGAGTACAAAGAATGGTTAAGAAAAATGCAATTGTTAAAAAATTACCAGCAGTTGAAACATTGGGTAGTGCAACAGTTATTTGCTCAGATAAAACAGGAACATTAACACAAAATAAAATGACAGTAAAAAAAGTATATTATAATAACACTCTAATGGATTTAGAATCAATTAGTCAAATCAATGAAGAGGCAAAGCAATTAGTTTATGCAAGTATGCTTTGCAACGATACCAAAATAGATACAGATCTTACCTTAAAGGGAGATCCAACAGAGACAGCATTAGTAGATATGGGATTTAAATTAGATTTTCAACCAGCATTATATGAACAAATGCCAAGAGTAGAAGAAATACCTTTTGATTCTGATAGAAAGTTAATGACTACGGTTCATAAATCTGGTGAAAAATATGTAGTTTATACTAAAGGTGGAGTAGACGAATTATTAAATTGCTCAAATGCATATTTAATTCGCGGAGAAGTAAAATATGATTTAGATGAATTTAAACAGGAAATTAATAAAAATAATACTATAATGGCTAAAAATGCTTTAAGAGTTTTAGCAATGGCATATAAAGAATTAGATCATATGCCTTCTAAAGAAGAAATGAAAAACATTGAGAATGATTTAATTTTTATTGGAATGGTAGGAATGATAGATCCTCCAAGAGAAGAAGCAAAGATTGCTGTACAAAAATGTAAAACTGCTGGAATAAAAACTGTTATGATTACAGGAGATCACAAAATAACAGCAACTGCTATAGCAAAAGAACTAGGAATTTTAGAAAATGAATCTGAAGCATTAACAGGTCTAGAATTAGAACAAATGTCAGATGAAGACTTAACAAAAAATATAAGAAATTATAGTGTATATGCAAGAGTATCACCAGAACACAAAGTAAGAATTGTAAAGGCTTGGCAAGCACAAGGAGAAATTGTAGCTATGACAGGTGACGGAGTAAATGACGCCCCAGCATTAAAAACAGCTAATATTGGTTGTGCAATGGGTATGGTTGGAACTGATGTTGCAAAAGAAGCGGCAGATGTTATTTTGACCGATGATAATTTTGCAACTGTTGTGTCAGCAGTTGAAGAAGGTAGACGTATTTATGACAATATTTTAAAAGCAATACAGTATTTATTATCAAGCAATGTTGGAGAAATTATTGTATTATTTATTGCAATTTTATTAACACCACTACTTGCTAATTGGTTCAATATAACAAATATAAGTGAGTTAGAACCATTACTTCCTATTCATATTTTGTGGATAAATTTAGTAACAGATGCACTTCCTGCTTTAGCACTAGCATTTGATCCAGCCAATAAAGATGTAATGAATAGAAAACCAAAAGATAATAAAAAAGGTATTTTTACAAAAGGAATGGTTTGGAGAGTAATATATCAAGGTGTTATGATAGGAAGTTTAGCTTTAATCGCATTTTGTATAGGACTTTCAACATCAAATATCAATGGAACACCAGAATATGTAAGCCATGTAAAAATCGAAATAGGCCAAACTATGGCATTTGCAGTATTAGCTTTATCTCAATTAGTACACGTATTTAATGTAAGAGATAATAAAAATTCTATTTTTAAAACTAAGCCATGGAATAATGGAAAATTAATTTTAGCTATTTTAGTATCTGCATTACTAATGATTATAATACTAGTAATTCCAGCACTTAGACAAATATTTAGTATTTGGAAATTACCAGTAGAAAACATTTTAGAAGTAGTATTATTGGTAATTTCACCAATAATAATTGTTGAAATATTTAAACTTTTGAGAATCAATTATTTAAAAAATAGTGATTAATATTATATTATATGTTATGCAATGAACTATATAAACTATTAAAAACATAATATAAAAAATTATAAAAGGACATTATCTTTAATTTTTACATAGAGATAATGTCTTTTTTAATAAAATACTATTAAAAAAATATTTTTTGATGTATAATAATAGTAAATTCGACAAGATGAAAGGAGAATTGAAAGTGATTTATGGTCTAATTGAAGTTGAACCTAAAAAGAATAAAAGAAAAATAATCATAATAACAGTAAATGTAATTTTAGTGTTAATTTTGATTGGACTTTCAATATTTTTTAGCCTGAATCGAAGTAATTTTAATATATCAAAAAACGAAGTTGCAAAAAATAATATTATTAATGAAGTTATTGAAAATAATGTTATTAATAAAGATGATACTTCAAATAAATTTATACAAAAACAAAAGCATATAGCTACAATAAATTTTTTACCACAATATAATGAACAAGCAAAAGCAAAATTAGCAAATTTATATAATGGAAATGAAAAAGTAGCATATTTAACATTTGATGATGGACCATCTAAAAGTGTTACACCACTAATATTAGATCTATTAAAACAAGAAAATATTAAAGCAACATTCTTTGTGTTAGGATCTCGTGTAAAATCATATCCGAATTTAGTAAAAAGAGAATATGATGAGGGACATTTTATTGCAAATCATGGATATTCACATGTTTATTCTAGCATTTATAGTAGCATAGATACAATATTAGAAGAATATAATAAAACACAAAATGTAATTCAAAATGCAATAGGAGAGCCATACAATGGACATTTATTTCGCTTCCCTGGAGGCTCTACTGGTGGAAAGTATAAAAAAATAAAATCTGAAGCAAAAGCAGTTTTAGCACAAAATGAAATAGGTTTTGTAGATTGGAACGCATTAAGTGAAGATGCAGCGGGTGCAAAAACAAAAGAAGCTTTAATTGCTAACATTAAAGCAACTGTAGGAGAAAAAAATGTAGTAGTAATTTTAATGCATGATGCAGGAGATAAAATTTTAACATATGAAACATTGCCAGATGTAATAGCATATTTAAGAGAAAGAGGTTATACTTTTAAAAACTTTTATGATATTATGCAATAAGTAAAAATTTAATATGTTTAAAAGATTATTAAAAAATTATGATAAATATGGTATACAATATAAATAATGTTTTAACATTAATAAAAAGAAAATATATTTTAGTTTTTTATTGACATTGTAATTTTTTTTAAATACAATAATTTTAAAAGAATAAAATTAATAAGGAGGGGTTTTTATGCCACTTGTAACGACAAAAGAAATGTTTAAAAAATCTATGGAAGAGCATTTTGCTATTGGAGCATTCAATGTAAATAATATGGAAATAATTCAAGGAATTGTTGATGCTGCAAAAGAAGAAAATTCACCAGTTATTCTTCAAGCTTCATCAGGAGCAATTAAATATGCTAGAGTAAATTATTTAATGAAAATGATAGAAGCAGCAGTAGAGGAAGCACCTAATATACCAATAGCAATTCATTTAGACCATGGACCAGATTTTGAAACCTGTAAAATGTGTATAGATGCTGGTTTTACATCTGTTATGATAGATGGTTCTAAGTATGATTTTGAAGAAAATGTTGCATTAACTAAAAAAGTAGTTGACTATGCACATGCACATGGTGTTGTAGTAGAAGCAGAACTAGGAAAGTTAGCAGGAATTGAGGATGATGTTAATGTTTCAGAAAACGACGCAATGTATACTGATCCAATGCAAGCAAAAGAATTCGTAGAAAGAACAGGATGTGATTCTTTAGCAATTGCAATAGGAACTAGTCATGGAGCATATAAATTCAAGGGAGAAGCTAAATTACGTTTTGATATTTTAGGGAAAATTAAAGAATTAATACCTAATACTCCAATAGTACTTCATGGGGCTTCAACAGTAATACCAGAATTAGTAGAAATGTGTAACAAATATGGAGCAGACATTCCTGGAGCAAAAGGTGTTCCAGATGAAATGCTTCACGAAGCAAGTGAAAAAGGAGTATCAAAAATTAATGTAGACACAGACTTAAGACTTGCTATGACTGCACAAATTCGTAAAGTATTTGCAGAAGATCCAGCAGCGTTTGACCCAAGAAAATACTTAACACCAGCAAGAGAAGAAATTAAAAATACAGTACAACATAAAATAAGAGATGTATTCGGTTCAAGTAATAAAGCATAAATATATAGAAAGCTCCCAGTATTATGGGAGCTTTTTTATATTTCATTTTCTCTCTTTTGTTTTAGGTAAGCAAAATATTGCTTTGCTTTATACCTTTCTTGGTCATTTTGGAATCCTTTTAAACTTCTTTCAATAATCTTATCAACTACTTCATCAGTTATAATATTTTCAACGATAGCTCTTTCTAAAATTTTCTTTGTAAGCATATCCGATTCGATATTATATTTTACTGTGAAATGGTGAATTGAGTAAAAAGTATTTTGTGCAACATCATTAGCAATTTTTTCTACATCTGCTCTCGCATACATGCCCAATAAAAAACTTTCTCTACATTTAATAAGTTTTTTATGATGTAGTACAGACTTTCCTCCTGTTCCTTGCGATTTTTTCCCTTGGACTAGAATGGATTTTTTCAATACTTGCTCACAAATTTCTCTCGAAACGAGTGCACAAGAAATAGCATAATCCATCAGATCCCGCAAGCATTTCTTTGTTAAATGATTATCAAAGGCGATAATCATTTGCGAATATGCTATATCGCTAGTAGCATAGATTTCTGTTATACTTTTGGCAAACGCATTAAAATCGTTGAAAGATTTTTCTTTTTGCAATTGCTTAAAAGTCCGAAATTCCTTTGCCATATTTTAACCCTCCTATTAATTAATGAGCTGATTAACTATACTCCAAACTTACATAAGTAATTGTATCATAATTTTTTATCATTGTCTATTTATTTAAACAATTCACATAAATTAGTTAAACTATTAAAATATTATATTTATAATAAGAATTATTTAGTATTTAATACCAATTAGTGCTATTGAATTTTAAAATTGATTTATCTAAAATAAGCATAGGGTAATATGTTTATATATTTTTTTAACTATAAACGAGGTAATTTCTTACGTAAATATATGATAATACACTTTGGCTTTTTTTATTGTTTTGACTTTCTTCTAAGTATATCATTTAAGTGAATTTACGAAGGAGGAAATAAATGAAAAAAGCAGATTTAATTAAAATAAAAATGGAAACCAAACATTTACAACTGAAAGTATGCAATGGCGAATATGGGATTACGATGGAGAAACAATTAGGCTTATTTCAGATAAACCTACCACTAACACTTTATGTCTTAAAGGTGCAACAGGATATAATAATGGAGTATATGCAATAAATGAAATATGTAGACAATGCTATGGTCAATATAATGAAAATGGAGAAATGAAAACAGGAATAAGTGTATTAAACTTAAAAAGAAGTGATATACAAAAAGTTACTACTTATGATTATGCTAAATACACTCATACTGGAGGAGGAAATATTACTTATGATCCAAGCGGTCAATATAAATATGGTAGCACAGTAACATTTACAAACACTCCGAGGCAGCATCAATATCCTAAAATATGGGAATTAGATAATCAATGGGATTATAACAGTGATGGTACAGATACTGATAAAGAAGGACTAATTTGGGAAAAAGAAAATGGCTATATAGATAATACTGAGACTTGTAACGTAACAAACTCTATAAATGTAAAAAATTCAGTTTGGAATCATGATTATGAAGAAAATAGTATACCAACCGATTGGATAAATGCTAAATATTATGATTTACTATTTAAAAATAATGAAGTTATGTTTGATAAAATTTATTGGCTATCGTCACGCCAAGTGACTGTGCATCCAACTGAAGACTATAGAATGTTTGATTTTGCTTTTTCATTTATATCAACTAATGCTGAAAAAAGACTTGGTTCTGTTAATGGTAATTCACTACTTTGGAGTAATCGGTTTGCTTGAAAGAAGTTTATCTTATTCACTTCGCCCAGTAGTTTCTATTAACCTTAATACTAGCGGATATTCTCTAAAGAAAACAGAAGATGATGGTGATGTAAATTTTATACTAATTAAGAATTAATATAATTTATATATTTGTGATATTGCCTTTGATGTGGCGCTCTATAGCTCGGTCTGCATCTTTTTTGGCAATATCACGACGTTTATCATATAATTTTTTACCTTTACCAATACCTAATTCTAATTTTACAAAATTACCTTTGAAATAAAGAGACATAGGAACCAAAGTATAGCCTTTTTGTTTTACTAAACCTATTAATTTATTAATTTCACGTTTTGTTAATAATAATTTACGACTACGCAATGGATCTTTATTAAATATATTTCCATTTTCATAAGGGCTAATATGTATTCCAAGAGCATATACTTCTGAATTCTTTATAATAGCGTAACTATCTTTTAAATTTACCTTTCCAGCTCTAATAGATTTTATTTCTGTACCAGTTAAAACAATACCACACTCATAAGTATCTTCTATTATATAATTATGATTAGCTGTAGGATTTTTTGCGATTAATGATGACATATTAATTCTCCTTTTTTAATATATGTTAGTATTATATCATGAAAAAGCAAGTAATAAAAGAGAAATATAAAAATATGTAAGGACAGATAAAATATCTGCCCTTTATAATTAATCATTATGTGTATTGTTATTATACTCATTTTTATTCTGTGTTGCATAATACCATACTAATGCTACTATTGCTATAGCTACAATTGCTAATATAAACCAAGTCCATGTATTAGCACTCATACCAAACATTGCACCATCTGTATCTGTAGAAGTTCTTGTTGCAGAATATCCATCATTTCCAGATTGATCACTTGTCATATCACCCATCATATCTGAAGCACCAGATGATATATCTTCGCCTATATCTCTTGCACCATTTCCTATAGCTTCTGCACCGTCACGAACAACATTACCAGCACCATTAACCATATCTTGAATAGATGAACCAGCTTTATCCATTGAACTTTGCATTTCACTTGCAGCAAAAGCAAAAGATGCAACTGATATAACAGTTACAAAAAGTAAAAGAGCAAATATTTTTTTAATCATTTTTTTTACCTCCTAGTATAAAAAATTTAACCTAAATATAGTATGTTTCGTTTGAAAAAAATTATCCAAATAAAAAAGAGAATGTTTTACCATATAATGGAAAACATTCTCTTTATAAATTAATTTTTAAATTTAACTTTTTAAACGAATTATTATAGCAATTGCAAGTAATACTAAAAGTATACCAATTACTATTAATATAATGTTTAAAATATTAGCAAGTCCTAATTCTGATTCAGGTAATTGTTGCAAAGTACTAATAGTTGCATTATTTCCAGATGTTGTACTTTGAGCAGATAATGTTTCATTATTCGTAGTATTGCTAGCTAAATTCATATTAATATCTGTTGCTGATACAAAAGCTGGACAACAAGCCATAAAAATAATAAATGCTACTATAATCATACTAATAAATTTTGACATTTAAATGTTCCTCCAATAAAATTATTTTTTCTTAAATTTATTTTAATAATACACAAAATATATAAAAAAGTCTAGTATATTTTCAAAAAACTTGAAAAATTAACTTAAATAATATTACTTTTCAAAATAATGAATTTATGATAAGATAATCTAAAAGAGAGGGTAAATAATGGAAAAAGAAATAGAACAGTTACCACAATTCTTAATAAACTTATTACAACAGCAATATGGAGAAAAATTAACTGAAAAAATCATCGATGGTTATAAAGCAAAAAGAAAAGTTACGTTTAGAGTTAATACTATAAAAAGTAATGTAGAAGAAATAGAAAAAGAATTAAAAAATAACAATATTGAATTTGAAAAAATATTGTTTTTTAATGACGCATTTATAATTAAAAATGCCGTAGAAAAAGACTTGCAAGACTTAGCAATATATAAAGAGCGGTAAAATTTATTTACAAAGTTTATCATCCATGTTACCAGCCATTATTTTACAGCCAAAAGAAAAAATGGATATTTTAGATATGACAGCAGCTCCAGGAGGAAAAACAACACAAATGGCTGCTTTAACTAATAACAAAGCACATATTACTGCATGTGAAATGAATAAAATTCGTTTTGAACGTATGAAATATAATTTAGAGAAGCAAGGTGCTACCTGTGTTTTTGCAATGAATCAAGATTCTAGAAGAATTGATGATTTTTTTTCTTTTGACCAAATTTTATTAGATGCTCCTTGTAGTGGAAGTGGAACATTGAATTTAAACATAGAAAGTATAAATGAAAATTTTACAGAAAAATTAATTGAAAAATCAAAAGTATCACAGATTGAATTACTAAGAAAAGCTATAAAATTATTAAAAAGAGGAAAAGAAATAGTATATTCTACTTGTTCTATATTATCTTGTGAAAATGAAGATATAGTAAATAAAGTATTAAAAGAAAATGAAGTAGAAATTGTGCCAATTGAACTTAAAAATTTGAAAGCTGAAATTCTTCCAACAAAAATATTAGGAACAGTTTGTATTTGCCCAGATGAACTTTTTGAAGGATTTTTTGTAGCTAAACTTAGAAAAAAATAATAAACATAGTAAAAATTAATATATAAATAGATTTTAGTAATTTTTTTATGGAGAAAGCAATGAAAGAAAAAGTATATGATTTTTTAAGAACAATTCCAAAAGGAAAAGTAGTAACTTATGGGCAGATAGCTGACTATTTAGGAAATAAAAAACTAGCAAGAGTTGTTGGAAATATCCTTCATAATAATCCAGATGAATATAAATATCCTTGCTATAAAGTTGTAGATAGTAAAGGAAATTTATCAAGGAAATTCGCTTTTGGCGGAATAGAAAAACAAAAAGAAAAATTAGAAAAAGAAGGAATAGATGTTAATAATTATAAAGTTGATTTAAACAAATATAGAATGTAATAAAATAAATTTGTAGAGAATGGAGATGTTAGGTATGAAAGTATTATTGGTAAATGGGGGACCTCATAAAGAGGGATGTACTTATACTGCACTAAGCGAAGTTGCAAAAGAATTAAATAATAATGGAATTGAAACTGAAATATTTTGGGTAGGCATAAAACCTATATCTGGATGTATTGCATGTCATAAATGTTCGGAGATAGGCAAATGTGTATTTGATGATGTCGTTAATAAATTTGCAGAAAAAGCCAAGGAAGCTGACGGTTTTATTTTTGGAACACCAGTCCATTATGCAGCAGCTTCAGGAGCAATGACATCTTTTATGGATAGACTTTTTTATTCAACTTTTTCAAATCCAAATATATTTAGACTAAAACCAGCAGCAACAGTAGTATCAGCAAGGAGAGCAGGAACAACTGCTACATTTGACCAATTAAATAAATACTATACAATGACTCAAATGCCAGTAATTTCTTCTAGATATTGGAATATGGTACATGGAACCAATCCAGAAGAAGTAAAAAAAGATGAAGAAGGTATGCAAATAATGAGAATACTTGGTAAAAATATGGCTTATTATTTAAAATGCATTGAGGCTGGAAAAGAAAAAGGTATAAATCCACCAACATTAGAAAAAATTGAATTTACAAATTTTATCAGATAAATTGTAATTGATAATTAACTAAATAATAATTGTTGTTAGAGTTAAAAAATTCTAAGGAGCAAAACATGAGAAAATTGAATTTAATTGTAGTGTTTAATTGTAATTTAGAAAAAGTACTTTTTTGCATTCGTGCAAAAGAACCATATAAAGGACTATATAATTTTGTAGGTGGTAAAGTAGAAAATGGTGAAACTAATGATGAAGCGGCATATAGGGAGTTATTTGAAGAAACAGGAATATCTAATAAAGATATAGAATTAGATCATTTTATGGATTTGAACTATTTTAAGTATGAAAATAATTTACAAGTTTATTATGGCATTTTAAAACATGAAGTAAATTTAGTAGAAGAAAAAAATAAGCTAGAGTGGTTAAACATAAATGATGAGTTATTGGATAATTCAAAATTTGCAGGGAACTATAATATACCACATATTATAAGAGAGATAAAAGTGTATTTAGAAGAGAAAAATTGGGACACAATAAAATTGATAAAGTAAAAATGCCAGATGTTTTCTAAAATATTTAAAAGAATATATTATTATAATCGAATTTATATCTTCTGTCGAAATAGTTTGATTTCTGTCCTTTTTATGATATACTAATATGCAGTAAGAAATAAAAGGAGGAAAAGTATATGAAAAAAACAACAAAGGTAATACTTATAGTTATTGCTGTTCTTGTAATAGTATTCGTAGCAGCAATTGCATTTATGGTTACATCTGATTTTAAGCAAGAGGAAAAATTAGAAAAAGAAATAGATTCATTATATGCCTTATTAAATAATTATCCACTTGATTATGAATCTTTGGATAAACAAATCTCTACTATTATTACTACAGATGATTATGCAAAAGTAGAAAAGGCTATAAAAGATTATTCTGGAGATTTTGTAAACTATATGAAACAATTTGATACTTTAATAAATGATGAAACTATAATGAATGCATTAACCATTGAGAACATTATAGAGGATGGTCCAGATTTTACTAATACAACAAAGAAATTAAGCGAATCTAAAACTTCTTTAGATACAATCTCAACAAATTTTTCTAACTATCTTACAGAAGAAGGGGCACTATCTTATATAAAAGATATGGAATTAGACGAATATTATACAACTCTTTATAAGCAATATATACTTGGAGATAATTTATCTGAAATGACATCTGCTAAAGAAGAAATTATAGAAAATTTAGACAAAATTAAGTCTTTGATAGAAAATGAAGAAGAAGCTATTAATTTTCTAGTTAAAAACAAAAAAAGTTGGAAAATCGAAGATAATCAATTATTGTTTTATTCAGAATCATTAAGCAAACAATATAATGATATAATAGCAAAAATGCAAGGTATTTAGATACCTTGCATTTTTATGAAAAGATGATAAAATGTGGACTATACGAAAGAAATTTAAAGATATATAAAGATATAATAATAGTAATTTATAACTCTCCTAAAAGTAGAATATAAAACTCTACGATAAAGGAGTGTTTGTAAGTAGTAAGAAGTGTTATATTTTAAATAAATTATTAAAGGAGGTATGTCGTTTTATATGGATCAAATAAAAATTGGTAAATTTATTGCAGAACTTCGTAAAAATAAAAATATGACACAAGAACAATTAGGAGAAAAGTTAGGAGTTAGTTTTAAGACAATTTCAAAATGGGAAAATGGTAGAGGATTGCCAGAACTTTCTACGTTAAAACCATTAAGTGATGAACTAGGAATATCAATAAACGAATTATTAAGTGGAGAGAAAATAGAACAACAAGATTATATAAATAAACTTGAAGAAAATATGTTAAATACATTAGATTATTCTGATAAAAAAGTAAAACGAGTTAAATCGGCTTGCTTATTAGTTGCAATTTTTATTGGTTTAATATTAATAACTTTATTTGTGCTATTTGAAATTGATATTACAAGAATGAGAAATAATGAAGCAGTATTCTTTAGCACTTGGGGCTTTCAATACGCACCACCTATAAATATAGATGATGTTAATATGGAAAATGCTATAAAAAAATATTTAGTAGGAGAAGATGAAAAGAATAATCATTATGAAAACGAAAAATCTTTTGTTGCAATAAGAATTTATCTTATAAATGAAGATTCAAAAGATAAATATTATATTTATGCTTGGGTACTGCAAGAAAAATATTATTTAGAAAATGGTGAAGTAATTAAAGATACAGGTTCATCTATTCCTTATAAATTTGAATTAGTAAAAGAAAATAATGAATTTATAGTAAATGATTATGATATCCCTAGAGATGGAAGTTATTATGCTAAAGATATGAAGCATATATTTCCTAACAGTGTATTAAGAGATATGGAAAACATTCACACTGATGGAACAATAGAAAGATTATCTTTAGAAATAAAAAATGAAGTAGATTTATATTTCCATAAGTAGCATAAATTAAGTGCTATACAATTTACAAATTACATAATTAAATTAATATGTTTACAATCACTTGCTTTTTTGCTATACCTTAACCAGATAAATGGTAATTCGTTTTTTAGAAGGAAAATATTATGATAGGAATTTTTATAATATTATTGTTGGCAATGCTTTTGGTAATTAAATTTTGCAAAAAAACTCTAAAAATTGTATTATCTGTTGTAATAGTTATAGTAACTCTATATTGTGTTATATTATCAGTAGATATGAGCAGAGTAACTAGTTTTAGAGAACCTATATTTAATATTAGTTGGTATGAAGAATCAGGCTTAATTGAATATAAAGGAATAGGGTATATAACTATTGTTAAATATGGATATACTAGCAATGATGAAAAGAAAATAACAAGCATAGAAATGTATATGTTTAATAAATGTATAGCAGGAGCTATTGAGTAAAACAAATTACAATTTAGGAGTGTGATTATATGGCTACAACAAAAGAGTATAGAGATTTTGTATTGGAACAATTAAATTTA
>CANQRO010000017.1 GCA_947626205.1 uncultured Clostridia bacterium | reverse complement strand
GGTCGCTATAGGGCTCGAACCTATGACCCCCTGCTTGTAAGGCAGATGCTCTCCCAGCTGAGCTAAGCGACCATTTAATTTTTCGACATAGCCTAGTATACTAAATTTCTATGATAATGTCAATAGTATTTGCAAATTTTTTATGAAATTTTTATAATTCATATGTCAAATATTGTATAGTTTTGTCGATGAAAAATTCTTTACAAATTGCGAATAATGATGTAAAATAAAAAATGTTCATTCATAGAAAATTAAGTTCGAACTAATTTTAATTCTAATTTTTTTCTAAAAAAATTAAAATCAAATCTATGTTTCCAACAGGAAAAATGAATCAAAATTTAATAGGAGAGTGATGAGCTATAATGAAAGACCAACAAAAGAGTTTGGCTAGTTTTATAATGCTCACCGTAATATTTGTTATATTCATTCAAATTAATGTTATAACTTTTATGCTATTTATGCTTAAAGGTGAGATAGTAAAAACTAGTTACAATACAAATGAATCACAATATATTGCTAATAAAAATAAAGAAACTAAAGAACTAAATAAATGGACCTTAAGTATTCCTAAAATAAATATAGTAGGAAATATTGAAGATGGAACAGATGAAGAAACAATTAATGAAAGTATTGGACATTTTGAAACTACATCATATATTAGCGGAAACATTGGATTAGTAGCAGGATGCTATGGATATGATAAAAATTATTTTCAAGGATTAGAAAAATTAGAAATTGGAGATATAATTATTTATCAATATGGAGATGAAAATAAGCAATATGAAGTATCATCTAATATTATTATAGATGAAAAAGATTGGTCATATTTAGAAAAAACAAATGAAAATAAATTAACACTAATAACAGGAGTAATTAATGAACCACAAAAAAGAAGATGTGTTCAAGCAATAGCGATATAAACAACATGTAAATATGTTATAAAACTAAAAAAGAAAGGAGAGTATAATTAAAGTATTTTAGATATTTTAATTATATAAAAGTAAAATGAAAATAAAAAAAATCATAAAATTAATAAACATAGTAATAATTTTACTACTATTATTTTCATCAAATGTAATGGCTTTTACAATAGATGAAAATGTGTATGTTTCAACTATCTATGATAGTATATTAGGATATCATTATGAAGGTGAAGAAAGAAGTAACTATAAACAATTCCATTGCAATGGAACACCAGTGTATACATTTAATAGAAATAATAATAACAGTTCAATAGTATTATCGAATTCTGAAATATATGATAATGAAAAATGTAGGAGAATATTAGAAAATGGATATCCTATAAAAAGTTATGCTGAATTAAAAGTAAATAGTGATCAAGAGGCTTATTTTGCAACACAAGAAGCAATTTATGTATTGTTTGAAGAAAAAGATATTAATAAATACATTACAGAAAATGATAGTGGTAAAAGAATAATATCAGCTACTAAGAAGATACTAGAAAATGCAACACAAAAGGAAGTTGATTTTAGCGAAGTAGCGTCAGATTGGCAAATAGATGAAACTAATGACAAATACAAATATAAAGAATTTAAGGTAACATTATTACCAGAAATAAAGAATGCTGTTATATCACTACAAAATGTATCTGATGTATCAATAAAAAATAGACAAAACGAAATTGTAACAAATGTAGAAGATGGAGATATTATAAAAATAGTCGCAACAAGAGGAATGAATCAAGATTTTCAGGTAAAAATATCTTATGAAAAACAAAGTGCAATATTAAGTCAATGTTATTATTTTAATAGTCCGAATAAAAAGTATTTGATATCTGAATCAGGAGATGTAAAAAAAGAAGCATTATGGGATATAAGTTTTCAAAACTTAGCAAAAGTAATTATTACAAATTATGATAATAATACTAAAAATGCTATTTCCGAAAGTAGTTTTGAAATACTAAATGATTCTCAACATGTAATAAAAAATAATTTAACAACAAACGAAAATGGAACAGTAGAGACTATGCTAGAAAAAGGAAAATATTTTATAAGACAGACTAATATAAATGAAGAATATGCTCTAGCTTCAAATTTAATTGAATTTGAGATTACACAAATAGAAGATGTAAATTTAAATGTATATAATTCAGAAATAATTGAAACAGAAACAACACAAGAAAAGGAAGAAGTTAATATTTCAGAAGAAACTGAAAAAGTTACTGAAAATCATGTAACTAATGTAACCAATGTTCATAATAAAAACGTAGAAAAAGAAATAATTAAACAAACTAATGAAACAAATTTTGAAAACACTAACTATTTTGTAAATACAATATATAGAAAAAATATTAACAATATAACAAAAGAAAATATTTATAATAACGAAGCATGGGAGGAAACTGTGCAATCTAAAGTATTACCAGGTGTAAATAGAACAACTAGATTTGTAACAGAAGAATTTCTAGAGGACATGAAAAATATTGAAAGAAATGTCCTTACAATACCTAGCTTACCAATAGCAGTTAGAGAATAATAACTATTATAATAATTGACATATAAGGTAAATCCATATATAATAAACAAAGAATATAAAGATTGTAACACCAAGGAGACAGAAAGGAAATAGTTAATGACACAAATAATGATTTTAATCATTTTAATTTTAATAAATGGTTTTTTTGCTGCTAGTGAAATTGCGTTTATTTCATTGAATGAAGCAAAAGTAGAAAAACAGGCTAAAGAAGGCAATAAAAAAGCTAAGCAAATATTAAAAATGTTAGAAAATCCAAGTAGATTTTTATCAACTATTCAAATAGGAATTACCTTGGCAGGATTTCTATCTAGCGCATTTGCATCAGATGCTTTTGCAAGTAAATTGTCTCCAATATTAAATAATATATTTCCAGCTATTAGTATAGGCGTTTGGCAAAGTATATCTATTGTAATTATTACTATAATTTTATCATTTTTTACTTTAGTTTTTGGAGAATTAGTACCAAAAAGGCTTGCTATGAAGCATTATGAAAAAATATCAAATGCAACGATTGGAATAATTCGTGCAATTTATATTTTAACATTTCCATTTGTTAAATTCTTAACAGTGTCTACTAATTTAATTTCAAAAATGTTTGGAGTATCTGAAAAAGAAGAAGAAGTAGTTACAGAAGATGAAATAAAAATGCTAGTTGATGAAAGCGAAGAAAAAGGTGCAATTGAAGAAGAGGAAAGAAATTTAATAAATAATGTATTTGAATTTAATGATATTACTGTATCTGAAATTATGACTCACAGAACCGATATTTATGCAATCGATATTAATCAAAATATAAATGAGTTGATTGATGAGCTAGATGAATATAAGTATAGCAGAATTCCTGTTTATGAAGATACTATTGATGATATAAAGGGTATTTTATATTTAAAAGATTTATTAAAATATATGAAAAATAAAAAAGTAATGAAATTAAAAAGTATTATACATCCAGCATATTTTGTTGCACAGGCAAAACCAATTAATGAAGTGTTTAAAGAATTACAGAAGAATAATAATCAAATGGCAATCATCCTAGATGAATACGGAGGCACAGCAGGATTAGTTACTATGGAAGATATTTTAGAAGAATTAGTGGGTGATATATTTGATGAATATGATGAAATAGAAAACGAATATGAAAAAATAGATGAAAATACTTATTTAATTAATGGAAATGTTACAATTTCAGATGTAAATAAAATATTAGATATAAAAATTCCAGAAGGAGAATATGAAACATTATCTGGATATTTACAAGAAAAATTAGGAAGAATCCCAGAAGATGAAGAAAAACCTATAATTGAAACTGAAAATATAACTTACAAAATAGAAGAATATGAGGATAAACGAATATTAAAAGTAAAAGCATGCAAGAATCATAACATATCAGTCAATAATAAAAATATATCAAAAGAAGAAAAAGAAATATAAAAGAGGTATAAGTATGGATAAATTTATAAAGTATTTAAAAGATAAAAAAATAATATTAATAGTTGTTATTTTAATTATTGCATTAATAATAGGACTTTTAGCATGGTATAGTTATATTCAAAACAAAAAATATTCTATAGAAGATGTAAAAGAAATAAATTATTATAGGCTAAGCGATAATAATTTATCTGGAGTAATTGATAAAGAAGGTAATATAATTATAGAAACTATTTATGATAGTGTTAAAATACCTAATCCAGAAAAACCAGTATTTATATGCCAAACAGGTGAAGAATGTTTTGTATTTAACGATGTTAAAGAACAGTTATTTATACAATATGATGAAGTAAGAGAAATAAATTTAAAAGGAATTGTAAGCAGTATTCCGTATGAAAAAAGCGTTTTGAAATATAAAAAAGATGGAAAATATGGTTTAATAAACTATAATGGAAAAGTTATAACAAAACCTATTTATGATGAAATAGAAGGACTAGAACATAAAGAAGGAGAAATGCTAGTAAAAAAAGGAGATAAATACGGAGTTATCAATTCAAAAGGAGCTACTATTGTAAATGCAGAATATGATTCAATTATAGCTGATGGCTATTATGACAGTAATGGAAAATATGCATTTTCTGGATATATAATTGGTAAAAGAACTGACCAAGGATATAGATATGGATATATAAACTATAAATTAAAAAAATTACTAGAAGTAGAATATAATGACGTTGAACGTATTCTATCTAGAGATGATTCAGAAACAATTTATTTATTTGCAACAAAAAATGGACAAAAAGGAGTTTTAAGAAACAATGAATTAATTATAAATTATGCATATCAGGAAATAGAATATGATGACTATAATGAAACATTTATACTAACAAGAGGAACTAATAAAGGAGTAGCTAATATTAATGGAAATATAATTATACCTATTTCTTATAAAGAAATAAACGTAAATGGAATATATTTTTGTGCAATAAAAGATGAAGAAATAAATTATTTTAATAATAAAGGAGAACTACTAAAGGATGTAGCATATAATTCTGTTTTAAAAACAGAGAATCCAGACTATTATATTACTATTAGTAGTGATGGAAATTATAATTTAATTAATTCAAGTAATAAAAATATATTCGAAAAACAATACAGATATCTAGAGTATTTATTTGACGATTATTTTATTGCATCAAATTCAGATGGATATTTAGGTGTAATTAATTCTAGTGAAGATGTAATTATAGATTTTAAATATGAAGTACTGCAAAGATTAGATAATACAAAAGTAATTGAGGCTAAAATATTAGCTGATAATCTAACAGAAATATATTCTAATGAACTACAGAATGTTTATTCTAAACAAAATGCATTTACATCTATAGTAGATAATAGTTATATAGAAGTGTATTCACAAGATGAAACAAAATATTTTGATTTAAATGGAAATGAATTAAAAAATGTTCAAGTTTTTGAAAGACCATTATATGCTAGTAAAAAAGAAGATAAGTGGGGTTTCATAGATAAAGAAGGAAATATAGTAGTTGATTATATTTATGATAGAGTATCAGAATTTAATGAATATGGTTTTGCAGGAATTAAACTAGACGGTAAATGGGGAATAATTGATAAAAATGGTAAAATTATTGTAGAACCAACTTATGAAATAAGTAACCAAAGTAGAGACCCAGAATTTATTGGTAGTTTTTATAAAGTTTATTATGGATATGGAGAAAGCTATTATACAAACAAAATAGCAAACTAAAATTATAAAAATAATAATATAAAAAGAGGTAAAATTATGTACGAAGAATTTGGAATAAAAAATGATCTAATAAAATTATCAGAGAAAGTAGAAGAAATAATAAAGCCAGAGATAGAAAAAATTAATAAAATATGCGAAGAAAATAGTTTAAAAGTATTAAGAGCGTTTCAAGAATATACAATATCAGATATTCATTTTAATAGTACAACAGGATATGGATATGATGATGTTGGAAGAGAAGCTATTGAAAAAATATTTGCAAGGGTATTAGGTGGTGAAGATAGCTTAGTTAGAAGTCAATTTATTTCTGGAACACATGCCTTAACAGTTGCTTTATTTGCATTTTTAAGACCAGGAGATACTATGCTAAGTATTACTGGTACACCTTACGATACATTACATCCAGTTATTGGAATAAAAGAAAACGCAAGTTCATTAAAAGCGTTTGGAGTAAAATATGAGCAAATAGATTTACTAGGTAATGAATTTGATGAAGAAAAAATAATTGAAAGAGTAAAAAAAGGTAATGTTAAGTTAATAGAAATACAACGTTCAAGAGGATATTCAACTAGAAATGGTATTTTATTGGAACAAGTACAAGATATTATTTCGAAAATTAAACAAGTTAATAAAGAAGCAATAATCATGGTAGATAATTGTTACTGTGAATTTGTAGGAACAAAAGAACCATTGGAAGTTGGTGCAGATGTTATGGTCGGTTCTTTAATTAAGAACTTAGGAGGAGGAATTGCACCTAATGGAGCATATATTGCAGGAAAAAAATATCTAGTAGAACTTGCAGCAGAAAGATTAACTTCACCTGGATCTGGTAAAGAAGTAGGACCAACCTTAGGAATGAATAAGCAAATTTTACAAGGACTATTTTTTGCTCCAAGTGTAGTAGCAAGTAGTGTAAAAACAGCAATATTTGCAAGTAAAATGCTTGAAGAATTAGGTTATAAAACAAACCCTAAATATGATGAAAAAAGAGCAGATATAGTGCAAACAATTGAATTTGGTAATAAAGAAGATGTAATAAAATTCTGTCAAGGAATACAAATGGGTTCACCAGTAGATTCGAATTCTATTCCAGAACCATGGGACATGCCTGGCTATAGTGATAAAATAATTATGGCAGCAGGAGCATTTACTCAAGGTTCATCTATAGAATTATCTTGTGATGCTCCAATAAGACCACCATATCTTGCATATTTGCAAGGTGGACTTACATATGAATATGGAAAAATAGGAGTATTAAAAGCAATTAGTTATATGAAAAATAAATAAGGAGAAAGAATGAAGGTTGTTGTAGTTGGTGGTGGACCAGCAGGAATGATGTCAGCAATATCTGCTGCAAAAGATTCTAATAACGAAGTAGTATTATTAGAAAAAATGGAAAAATTACGGTAAAAAACTTCTAATAACAGGAAAAGGAAGATGTAATATTACGAGCAGTTTAGACATTTCAGAATTCATAAAAAATATTCCAGGCAATGGTAGATTTTTATATAGTGCATTTTCTAATTTTACAAACAATGACATAATAAACATATTAGAAAAACATGGGGTAAAAGTAAAAACTGAAAGAGGAAATAGAATTTTTCCAATATCTGATAAATCTATTGATGTATTAAATGCTCTAATTGACGAACTTAAAGAGAATAATGTTATAGTAAAAAATAACAAAGAAGTAGTAGAGTTATTAGAAAAAAACAATAAAATAATAGGTGTCATTTATAAAGATAAAAATACAAATGAAACATTAAATATGGAAGCAGATAAAGTAATACTTGCTACTGGTGGAATGAGCTATTCTAGCACAGGTTCTACTGGAGATGGATATAAATTAGCTGAAAAACTTGGACATCACGTTACTAAAATAAAACCATCATTAGTTCCACTAATTTGTAAAGAAAAAGAGTTATGTGAATCACTACAAGGATTAAGTTTAAGAAATGTAAATATTACATTAATAGATTCAGAAAGTAACAAAATAGTATATGAAGATTTTGGAGAGATGTTATTTACTCATTTTGGAGTATCTGGACCTACAATATTAAGTGCATCAGCTCATTTATTACGTATAAAAGATATAGAAAGAAAACTAAAAGAAAATAAAATTATACTTTCTATTGATTTAAAACCAGCATTAGATGATGAAAAGTTAGATCTACGTATTTTAAGAGATTTTGAAAAATGGAAAAATAAACAGTTCAAAAATTCATTAGATGAATTACTTCCTAAAAAAATGATAGAACAAGTTATTAA
This sequence comes from uncultured Clostridia bacterium, assembly GCA_947626205.1. GTDB lineage: Bacteria > Bacillota > Clostridia > TANB77 > CAG-508 > RGIG8482. The sequence goes on along the minus strand of CANQRO010000017.1, from coordinate 12,069 downwards.
GATATCTAAAATTTCTCCAGAAAAAAAGGTAAATGAAATTACAAAAGAAGAAAGAAAAACATTACTAAAAATACTTAAAAATTTTACCTTAACTATTTCTGGATTTAGAAATATAGAAGAAGCGATTATTACGGCAGGTGGAATAGATATAAAAGAGATTAATTCTTCTAGTATGGAATCTAAAATAGTAAAAGGATTATATTTTGCAGGAGAAATAATAGATGTTGATGCATACACAGGAGGATTTAATCTTCAAATTGCATATTCAACAGGATTTACAGCAGGAAAGAACATTATAAAAAATAGTAATTGATTTATTCTCTAATTATTAAAACATTAAAGTTTACTTATAGATAGCATATATTCTAAATTTAAAGAGAGGAAAATACATGTTTTACACTATAGAAAAAGAGGCAAACTCCGAATTAATTGAAAAAAAGTCTAAATTTATAGCCGAAATATATCATATAGAAAATAAAGAAGAAGCGGAAAATATTATTAATGAAATTAAAAAAAAGTATTACGATGCAAAACATCATTGCTTTGCTTATATTACTATGAATAATGATGATAGTATAATTCAAAAATATAGTGATGATGGAGAGCCACAAGGAACTGCAGGATCACCAATACTTACGCTTCTAAAATCTAATGAATTGTGTAACGTATTGTTAGTAGTAACAAGATATTTTGGTGGAATACTTCTTGGAACTGGAGGTTTATTAAGAGCCTATACGGATGTAGCAAAATTAGCCATAGAAAAAACAGAAAAAATTTTAAAACAAAAAGGACAGCTTATAAAAGTCGAAACTAGCTATGCAGAGTTGGAAAATGTAAAATACTATTGCAAGAAAAATAATATAAATATTGTAAAAGAAGAATATTCAGATAAAGTTACTATTTTTATAGAATTGGAAGATACTATAGCAGAAAAAATGAAATTAGATATCGATAATTATATATTGAATGTGACAAAATTCGACAAAATAACAGATAAATACATATAAAAAAACATTGTAATATAAACATCTTCAAAAGAAATTTGAAAAATTTTCCAGAAAACTATTGCATTTAAAATTGAATCATAATATAATTCAAAATGTAAATTTTTTACAAAAATAAAAATATTAGGAGGAATTAAAGTGAAAGACAAAATTACAGTGTTAATAGCAGATGATAATGGTGAATTTGCTAACAATTTGGCAGGATACGTTGAACAAGAAGAAAACATGGAAGTTATAGGAATGGCGAGGGATGGAAATGAGGCATTTGATATGATAAACAATATTCAACCAGATATAGCTTTGTTAGACGTAATTATGCCACATTTAGACGGAATTGGCGTACTAGAAAAAATCCAATCCGCAAACTTAAGAAAAGAACCTCTTTGTATTATGCTATCTGCAGTAGGACAAGACAAAATTACTCAAAGGGCTTTAGACTTAGGAGCAGAATACTATGTCGTAAAACCTTTTGATATAAAATTACTATTAAAAAGAATTCAAGATCTTAAAAACTATCATCCAAACCAATTTAAAAATGTAACAATGATGTCTAGAGAAATAAAAGCACCATATATTGATATACCAGATAATAGCAAAAAAAGTGAAGAAAACTTAGAAGCATTAGTAACAAACGTAATACATGAAGTAGGAGTCCCTGCACACATTAAAGGTTACCAATATTTAAGAGAAGCAATTATGCTTGTAGTAAATGATATTGAAGTAATTAACCAAATAACAAAACAATTATACCCAGAAATTGCTAGTAAATTTAGCACAACACCGTCTAGAGTAGAAAGAGCCATTCGCCATGCTATAGAAGTAGCATGGGGAAGAGGACAGCAAGAAGCAGTAGAAAGTATATTTGGATATACGGTTTCAGCAGCTAAAGGAAAACCTACGAACTCAGAATTTATTGCAATGATTGCAGATAAATTAAGATTAGAATTAAAAAGTGCGTAATGTAAATGAAAATCTGGTAAAAATTTTTATAAAACTAAACTCTCCTTGTTATACATATAATAAGGAGAGCTTTTTAATTGTTTATACATATTAAATTAATAAAAACTTAAGTAGTAATATAATAAGATTCATGATATAATATAGCAAAATAAGGAGAAATATAATGGAACAGGAAAACGGAATTATTAGATTTAATCCAGATATAAAAACAGGATTAAATGATGAACAAATAAGTGAAAGAAAATTAAATAACCTTATAAACAAGGATATGACAGAAAAAACCAAAAGCATTAAAAAAATCATATATGATAACTTTTTTACTATTTTTAATCTAATAAACCTTTTATTAGCATTAGCTGTTTTTAGTGTACAATCATATAAAAATATGCTATTTTTAGTGTTAATTTTAATTAATACTGCAATTAGCACATTTCAAGAAATTCATTCAAAAATTGTAATAGATAAATTATCTGTAATATCTTCAACGAAAGTTCATGTAATAAGAAATAAAAAAGAAGAGCAAATAGGAATTAACGAAATTGTATTAGATGATATAGTTGTTTTTAGAACTGGAAATCAAGTTGTAAATGACTCTATTATTCAAGATGGAGAAGTAGAAGTAAATGAATCTTATATTACTGGAGAATCAGATACTATACTAAAAAAGAAAGGTGATATGATTTTATCTGGTAGTTATATTGTAAGTGGAAAATGTATACGGAAAAGTAGAGCATATTGGAAACGATAATTACACATACAAAATATCAAGCGAGGCAAAGTACATAAAGAATATTAATTCCGAAATTATGAATTCTTTAAATAAAATAATAAAAACAGTTTCAATTGCAATTGTTCCTGTAGGAATATTGTTATTTTCAAATCAAATTGGACTTGAAGGAAACACTTTAAAGCAAGCAGTTATTAATACAGTGGCAGCGCTTATAGGAATGATACCAGAAGGTTTAGTTTTATTAACAAGTACTGTTTTAGCACTTAGCGTAATTAGATTATCTAAAAGAAAAGTATTAGTACAAGAATTATATTGTATAGAAACATTAGCAAGAGTAGATACTTTATGCTTAGACAAAACAGGAACAATTACAGAAGGAAAAATGCAAGTAGAAAATATAATTCCAATAAACATCTCGAATGAAGATATGGAAAATATTTTATGTGCCATTGGAAATTATTCAGAAGATAGTAATGCAACAATAAATGCTATACGAGAAAAATTTACTAAAGATATAAAAAAAGTAGTAATAAAAGAAATACCATTTTCGTCAGATAAAAAATGGTCTGGAATATGCTTTGAAAATGGAGAAAGTTACGTTTTAGGAGCACCAGAATATGTATTAAAACAAGAAATCTCACAATACAAAGAACAATTTGAAAGATACTCAGAAAACTACAGAGTGCTTGTATTAGCAAGAATAAATGAATTACTAAATAAAGACAATTTGCCAAATAATATAGAGTTTTTAGGTATAGTATTAATATCAGATAAAATAAGAACTAATACAAAAGAAACTTTAGAATATTTTAAAGAACAAGGAGTAGAAATAAAACTAATTTCTGGAGATAATCCTATAACTGTTTCCAAAATAGCAAAACATGCAGGAATTGAAAATTATGAGAAATATATAGATTGTAGTAAAATTTCAAGTGAAAAGGAATTAGAAAAAAGTGTGAGTGAATATACAATTTTTGGACGAGTTTCACCTATACAGAAAAAACAAATAATTGTAGCTTTAAAGAAAAAAGGACATACAGTAGCAATGACTGGAGATGGAGTAAATGATGTTATTGCTTTAAAAGAAGCTGATTGTAGTATTGCAATAGCAGGAGGTAGTGATGCTGCACGAAATGTAGCACAATTAGTACTATTAGATTCTAATTTTAAATCAATGCCACAAATTGTAGCAGAAGGTAGAAGAACTATTAATAATATAGAACGTTCATCAAGCTTGTTTTTATCTAAAACAATCTATGCAACTATTCTTGCAATCATATTTGTGTTTGCAAAAATGCCATATCCGTTTATGCCTATACAATTTAGCTTAATATCATTAGTATGTATTGGAATTCCATCTTTTGTTTTAGCATTAGAACCTAATAAAGATAAAGTAAAAGGAAAGTTTTTGCCAAATGTTATTGAAAAATCAATACCAACAGCATTAACTACTATAATAAATATTATTTTGATGATATTTATTAGTATAAAACATGACATACCGGTTGAAACTTATTCGAGCATATGTGTTATTTTAACAGTATTAACTGGGTTTGTATTGTTGTTTAAAATAAGTAGGCCAATGAATATATTAAGAACAATATTATTAATATCTATGGTAGTTCTATTTTCAAGTTGCTTTATTTTGCTAAAAGATTGGTTTTCAACCAATATGCTAATGGAATATATACCTTTAGTAATAGGTATGTCGTTATTAACAATAGCCGATTTTATGATTTTTCATGAAATTATAAATAAATTATTAAAGAAAAAAGTAAATATTAAGAATGTAGTTTAAGCAATATCTTATATAAAAGGGGACATTATATAAAATGCGAATTAGAAGAAGAAATTGGACGAATAAAGAGTTAGAAGAAGCTAAGTTTTATATAGATAATCCACAGGATTATAAAGGAAAATGGAAAAGTCTGTTTGAAATAGAAAAACCAATACATTTAGAACTTGGTTGTGGAAAAGGTACTTTTATTGCTAATTTGGCTATATTACATCCAGAAATTAATTTTATTGGAATGGATTTAATTGATACAATGTTAGGATTTGCCAAAAGGAATATTGAAAATGTTTTCAAAAATGCAAATAAACAAATTAATAATATTATTTTAACAAGATGCGATATAGAACAAATATTACAAGTGATGGATGAACGAGATGTTGTAGATAGAATTTATATTAATTTCTGCAATCCATGGCCAAGAGGAAAGCATCATAAAAAAAGATTAACTCATGTAAGACAATTAGAAAAATATAAAATATTTTTAAAACCAATGGGTGAAATATATTTTAAAACAGATGATGATTATTTATTTGAAGATAGTATTAAATATTTTGAAGAGGCAGGATTTAAAATACTTTGGAAAAGTTATGATTTACATTCTGAACAATTATCAGAAAACATAGAAACAGAGCATGAAAAAATGTTTTCAAATGAGGGAATAAAAATAAAAGCATTAATTGCAAAACTAAATAGCTAAAATATTAAAAACTTTATGAATTACAATTGCAAGGAAAAAGATAAAAATAAGACCTAATGTATACCATTAATTGATGAAATACATTGACGAAAAATAAAAGAAAAGATAAAATATGAATTGAATATATAGACTAAAGAAAGAGGAATGCACGATGTTAAGAATTGTTAATAAAAAGAAATTTATAAGAGGAATTAGTATAATTATAGCTGGACTAGCAATTGCTATAATAGTTCTTGTTATGCTAATAAAAGGAGTGATATATTTGTTCACAAGACCTAAAGAAGACAAGAATAAGGAAAATAATGAAATTGCAGAAATGAGCATAGCTAATACAGAAAATACTATACCAATTTCAAGTAATATAGATAATACAAAAAATTCGAATAATGAAGTTTTAAATGAATGGAATTTAAAATTGGTAAATAAAGATAATGCTGTAGATAGGAGCTATGTGCCAGAATTAACTGAAATAGATGATGGAGTTAAATTTGATTCAAGGGCAATAAAGTATTTAAAAGATATGATTAATGCGATGTATAAAGACGGCATAAAAAGTATATGGGTTCAATCCGCATATAGAAGTTATGATAAACAAGAACAATTATTTAACAATAAAGTAGCATATTATAAAAGAGAAGGAAAGAGTCAAGAAGAAGCAGAAAGATTAGCACAAACAGTAGTACAAAGACCAGAAATGAGTGAGCACAATTTGGGACTAGCTGCAGATTTTAATACAGTTACCAATGAATTCGAAAACACAGAAGCATTCAAATGGTTGAAAGAGCATGCAGAAGAATATGGATTTATTTTGCGTTATCCAAAGGACAAGCAGGATATAACAGGTATTACATATGAATCTTGGCATTGGAGATATGTAGGAAAAGAACATGCTAAATTAATGAATGAGAAAGGATATTGCTTGGAAGAATATATAGATTACTTAAAGAGTAGTGAGCAAGTATAAGAATTTTAAATTTATTAATATTGGGTAAAATATAAGTAATGTTAAAGTTTTGATTCTATAAAAAATGTTCAATTGTTATAGATTGACGGTTTACAAAATTAAGAAAAAATTAAGTTATAAAATTTGACTATTGCTTGCAAAAGGAATATAATAGATATATTGCAAGAATATTGACATAAATGGAAAAGGTATAATTTGCAAATGATAAATATATATGTTATAATTTTATTTATTGTATAGGGCGAAAATAATATAAAGGGGAATAAAAATGGAAGATTCAAAAGTGTTTTTTTCTGTTGTTATTTGTTCATATAATATAGAAAAATATATAGAAAGAGCAATTAAAAGTGTTTTAGATCAAACATATAAAAATTATGAACTACTTGTTGTAGATGATAGTTCAATAGACGATACCTCTAATAAAATAAAAAATTATGAAAAAGATGGTGTAAGGTTTTATTCAACACAAGTTAACACAGGTACAGCAGCTGGAGCAAGAAATATAGGTATTAAAGAAGCTAGAGGTGAATATATAGTTTTCTTAGACGGTGATGATACTTTATATGACAATGATACACTAAAAAAATTAAGAAATACACTTGGAGAAGAAAAAGTAGATATTTTGTTTTGTGGATTTCAAGATGTAGGGGGATTTAACAAGACATATATTTCAAATGCTGAAAATTCTACAAAAGCAAATAGAATTGCATGCGATATCAATTTTTCTGTATCGAGTAAATGTTGGAATAGAGAATTTTTAAATAGAAATAATTTAAGATTCATTGAAGGCCGATTTTATGAAGACATGGATTTCTCTATCAGAGCAGTAATAAAAGCCGAAAAATTACGATATGGCGATAATTTATTGTTTAAATATTATAGAAATAGAGAAGGTAGTGTTATGTCTACACCATCAATTAAAAGAGCATCCGATATGTATAGAATGATGGCAGACGTTGTTGATTTATACAATATTACTCCAAAAGAATATAGAAAGTACTTATTAAGTTTTATTAGAAATGAGACAGATAGTTTACCAATGAGAATAAATGCTATTATCAATGCATTAGAAAATAATAGTGGCTCTCCAGTCTTACCAAAAAGAAACTATGAATTAAGGGGATTATGTGATGAAAACAACAATATATCTAGTAAGACATGCTGAAACTATAGGTAATATAGAAAATAGATTAACAGGCAGAACTGATTTTAAAATAACAGAAAATGGTAAAAAAACAATAAATGCATTAACTAAAAGACTTTCAAATATTAATTTTGATAGTTTTTATTCAAGCTCATCAAATAGAAGCAAAATTACAATTGAGCCATTAGCTATATTAAATAAAAAAAAGATACATGAATTAAAAGAATTAGATGAAATGTATTTTGGCGATTATGATGGGTATACATGGGATGAAGTAAATAAAATTAATTTAGACATTAAAAAAAGGCAAATAGACATTAATGAAATATCAGGCATTCCAAATCAAGAAACAATGGAAGAAGTAGCTGATAGAATGAAAAAAGCACTAGATAGTATTCTAGAAAAAGAAAATGGAAAAACTATATTAATATGTTCTCATGGAGTTGCAATAGAGGCATTATTAAGAAAAATTGTTAATATACCATTTAGTAAAGAAAGAGAAAGATTTTGTCAACATAATACAGCAGTTAATATTATAGAAGCAGAAAATAAAAATTACAATCTTATAAAAATAGCTGATTTATCACATATAGAAGATTGTGTAGAACATATAAAAGTTTAAAATTAAAAATGAGGAAAAGATATGTATTTTATATTTGGATTAGGTAATCCGGAAAGTGAATATAGTGGAACAAGACATAATATGGGATTTGATACAATAAATGAAATAGCGAAAGAATACCATATTGAACTTAATAAGACCAAATTTAACAGTATTGTTGGTGAAGGAAATATTTGTGAAAACAAAGTGATGTTAATAAAACCACAAACATATATGAATTTAAGTGGTGTAGCTGTAAGAGAATTTGTAAATTTCTATAAAGCATCCAATGAAGATATTATCGTTATTTATGATGATATAGATGTAGAAAAAGGAAGTATAAAAATAAGAAAAAAAGGTGGAGCCGGAACGCATAATGGAATGAAATCTGTAGAACAAGAATTACAAACAGAGGAATTTGCTAGAATTAGAATAGGAATAGGAACACCAGAATATAAAAATGATATGATTAACTATGTAATTGGAAAAGTATCTGATGAAGAAAAAAAATTGCTTCATGTTGGAGTAGAAAAAGCAGCAAATGCTATTACAAGTATACTAAAAGATGGAATAAATAATGCTATGAATAAATATAATTAGAAAGGTTGCAAGATGAAAGAAATTATCATAAATGTAGACGATAACAAAAACAAAATGATAATGCTAGTAGAAAATGGAAATCTTTTAGAATGTTATGAAGAAAATGCTGAAATAAAACGTTTAGAGGGTAATATATATTTAGGAAAAATACAAAACGTATTACAAGGAATGCAGGCAGCCTTTGTAGATATTGGAGAAAGTAAAAATACATTTATACATTTAAAAGATATTTTACCTAAACTAGATTCTAAACAAGAGAATCCAGAACAAATTGTAAAAAATAGCAATATAAAAGATGTTGTAAGGGTAGGAACGCCAATTCTAGTACAAGTTAAAAGAGATAGTACTAATAAAAAGGGTGCAAGAGTTTCTACTCATATGAATTTGCCTGGAAGATTTTTAGTTCTTATGCCAGAAGCAAATTTTGTTACTATCTCACAAAAAATAGAAAACGAAAAAGAAAAAGAAAGATTAATTAATATAGTTAAAAAGCATTTACCTAAAAACATGGGAATTATAATTCGTACGTCTGCTCAGAACAAAAAAGAAGAAGAAATTGTAAAAGATATGCAAGAAATACTTGAGATTTGGAATAAAATTTTAAAAATTGCAGAAAAGGAAAAAGAAAACTATCCAAAGCTTATTTATAAAAATCCAGGTATGGTAAGAAGAATCTTAGTTGATTTAGTAGACCAGAATGTTCAAACAATAATTATAAACAATAATCAAGAAAAAGAAGAAGTAGAAAAAATTTTAAATGGAATGGAAACTAATATAAATATTGTTTACAAAAAAGAGAATTTATTATGTATGTACGATTTAAATAATCAGCTAGAAAAAATAAAAAATCGTAAAATATGGTTAAAATGTGGTGGATTTATTACAATAGATAAAACAGAAGCTTTAACTGCAATAGATGTAAACTCTGGCAAATATATAGGTACAAAAAACTTAGAGCAGACTGTTTATACAGTAAATAAAGAAGCAAGTATAGAAATTGCAAAGCAGTTAAGATTAAGAGATATAGGTGGAATAATTATAATAGACTATATAGATATGAAAGAAAATGAGCATAAAGAAAAAATAATTGAAGTTTTGCAAGAAAATCTAAAAAATGATAGATCAAAAACTCAAATAGTAGGTTTTACAGAACTTAATTTGCTAGAAATGACAAGAAAGCATATGTGTAGTAATGATTAAACAATAAATAAAAGGGGGAATAGTAAATGGATTATACAATGATTGTACCAATTCTAATAGGGGTAGGAGCCTTATTTATAGTATTAAAACTATTAGCTTTGCCGATGAAACTAATTATTAAGTTAGTTATTAATGGATTAGTTGGAGGAGTTGTAATTTATGTAATAAATTTAATAGGATTAAACTTCGGATTTTTCATCGATTTAAACTGGATTACAGCTTTAATAGTAGGAATATTGGGTGTCCCAGGAGTAGTAATAGTAGCTATTTTACATTTTCTACTTTAATATAATTTAAAATAAGTATATATAAAAGAAAAGTAGTTAAAAAATTTTTTGTCTAACAGCCATTTGAGGCGGGGAATACCCGTGAGCTTGGAAAACAAAAATTTTTTAAACTATTTTTCTTTCTTATTAAAGAACTATAAATAAAAAAGACACTAGAAGAATTACTCTCCTAGTGTCTTTTTTATTTCTTCGTTTCTTTTAACTTTTTGTGTAGTAGTTTTAATCATAGGTTCATCTGTAACAATTACACTTCTAATGTGTTTATATGCTGGTAAAGTTTTATTAATTTCTTTTATCTCATTCCAAATAATAGAGTGATAATCTTCCTTAGATTTATCTGGATAAAATTCTTTCATATATTCCAAGTTGTAAACAATTTTAGCACTAATTTCTAGATCATTATCAGATGTAGGCTTACCAAATACCATATTTTCTGAAACAAATGGAAGACGAGCAATTAGTAATTCAATTTCCTCTGGGTAGATATTTTTACCATTTTTTAGAACAATAACATTTTTCTTCCTACCAGTAATAAACAAATATCCATCTTTATCATAATAACCTAAATCTCCAGTATGGAACCACCCATTAATTAAAACTTCATCAGTTGCTTCTTTATTATCGTAATATCCAAGCATTATATTAGGACCTTTTACAACAATTTCACCAATACCTGCTTCATTAGGGTTATCAATTTTAATTTCAACATCTGGAAGCGGAAAAGCAACAGAACCAGGTTTTTGATATTTATCATTTTCAGCAGAAACAATAGGAGAAGCTTCTGTTAAACCATATCCATTTAAAAGTTCAATTCCTAAACTTTTGATTCCTTTAATTGTAGACTTGTCCATAGGTGCAGCTCCATAAATAATGAGTCTTAAGTAACCACCTAACTGGTCTATAACAGATTTAAAGAATTTTCTTCTTACATCAATTCCGTAATTTCAACAATAAATTAGAAATGAAAGTTAAAATTGTAAATGGAATACGTAAGTGCTTTTCATCTATTCCTTTTTGAATTTTTTTATACATAGTCTCTAAAACTAATGGTACACAAACAAATCCAGTTACTTTGTATTCTTTTAAATTTTGAACAATATACCTTATGCCATCACAAAATGCAATAGTAATACCGGAATAAAAACCATATAAAAATGTGGTAGTAGATTCATAAGTATGATGCAAAGGTAAAAATGATAAAAAGGTATCTTCGCTAGTTACTTTTGCAATACAACCAGTAGAGTAAATGTTTGCACAAATGTTAGCCTGTGATAGCATAACAATTTTAGAAATAGAAGTTGTGCCAGAAGTGAAAAGCATAACAGTCATACCAGTTCTATCAATTTCTACTTCAGAGTATCTATTATCTCCGTTTTCTCTAAGTAGTTTTCCTTTATTTTTCAAGTTTTCAAATGAGAATATATCTACTTCATTTTGTACATTATCCATACAAATGAAATATTTTAATTTGCATTCAGTATTTAACTTTAGTTTTTCAAATACATCTAAATACTTTTTATCGAAAATAACTGCTTCAACTTCACTACGAATAATTGAAGATATAATTTCATTATCTGGAAGCGATTTATCAAGTGGAACAACAATGCCACCAGAGGTAGTAACTGCAAGATAACTTACACACCATTCATAACGATTTGGTGCAATAATAGAAGTACGTTTTTTAGATAAACCTAAATCTATTAAACTAGTTCCTAAATTTTGGATATCATCTTTAAATTCATTAAAACTATGAGTAATGTATGTTGTATCTTTTGGGTTATTCTTATAAATGAAAGCTGTTTTATCTCCATAAAGTTTTGCAGAACGTTCAACTAATTCCCTAAAGTCTGCAACTTTTTCAATTTCATATAATTTACTTCTAGATAATTCTTGCATATAGACCTCCAATTAATAAGTTTGTATTTAATAAATGGAAAATACTACCAATATTAAAAACATACAGTGTAATTCTATAACAAAATTACAGAAAAAACAAGAGAAATAGAAAATAATTATAAATGGTAAAATTAAATTACCGTTTTTATAAAAATAAAAAGACACATAATTAAACTTATGATACAATGTTG
>CANQRO010000016.1 GCA_947626205.1 uncultured Clostridia bacterium | reverse complement strand
CTCAACATACAGAAGAAACTAATTTAGATATCTTAAAAAAGGATATAATTGAAAAGGTAATAAAAGTTGTTGTACCAGAAAACTTATTAGATGAAAATACAAAATATTATATTAATCCTACAGGTAGATTTGTAATAGGTGGACCACTAGGAGATAGCGGATTAACCGGAAGAAAAATAATTGTAGATACTTATGGAGGATATGCAAGACATGGTGGAGGAGCTTTTTCTGGAAAAGATCCAACAAAAGTGGACCGCTCAGCAGCATATATGGCAAGGCTAATTGCAAAAAATATAGTAGCGAATGGTTATGCTAAAAAGTGTGAAATTCAGTTTTCATATGCAATAGGAGTAGCAAAACCAGTATCTATATATGTAGATACATTTAAAACTAATACTATACCAGAAGAAGAAATTGTTAATAAAATAAATAAAACATTCGATTTAACTCCGAGAGGAATTATAAATTATTTACATTTACAAGAGCCAATTTATAAAAAAACAACAAACTATGGACATTTTGGAAAAGAAGATTTACCTTGGGAAAAAATTATCAAATTATAAAAATAAAAGCATTATAATAAAACTAAAATGTATAAATAGCAAAAATTACTATAGCAAGATACAATAAAGCAAAGATTAAAAATATAATAAAGCTAATATAAAAATATATAATAAAAAAGCACAAAATATTATATAATATTTTGTGCTTTTTTATTATATAGGAAAAATCGAAGATTTCTGCTATAAAACAAGGTTAAGTTACATTAGTCTGTACATATTTGCGAAGCAAAATGCACATGTAGCGAAGCCACTTTTCTTATAGCCAATATTAACTCTCAGAAATTATTTTCGCAACGTTATAAATTAAATTTAATTTATCTGCTGGACAATTTTTTAATAAACTAGAAAAATCGTCATTTAAATAATTCTTAGAAGTAGTAGAAGTTCCATTTAAAATACTTCCTTCAGATATTTCTAAAATTTCACAAATTTGAGATAATCTTTTTAAACTAATTTCTAAATTTCCTTTTTCTATACGACTTACAAAAGGTATTGAAACATCAAGCTTTTTTGCTAATTGATCCAATGTGAGTTTTTTTGAATTTCTAGCATCTTTTAATCTTTTACCTATTAATTGATAATCTAGTGCCATATAAATATCATCCTTTCGCTAATTATATTAGTACATGTATTATAACATAAAAAGCGTAAAAGAAAATACTTTTTTAAAAAATAACACTTGTTGGTATATAAGTATCGTCTGGAGGATAAACAAATTCTTCATTAGGCTTTTCACAAGAATTTATTTCAAGTATCTTAATTACAGGTATTTCACCATGGTAATCACCTTTAGTTATTTCACCTGTAATTGTTACCCACGAATTTTCAGGAAATTCAGATGCTGTCTTACATTCACATAAGAATCCCACAACAACGCTTTGATTATTATTAATAATCATATTTCTTGCTAAAACAAATTGATTTTCATTGAAGTCATAGACACGATATATGTATCCAGAAAAGCTGATTTTTTGACCAACATAATCATCTAAATTATCATGTACACATTTTAAAATATTAGTATAATTGTTTGAATCAATATATGCTATATTAGAATTTGAAAATTCATTACCAATTTTATTAGAGTAGTTAAAAATTTTGTAGAATGCTAATACTGCAATTATAAGAATAACAATAAATAATAGAATAAATAAAATCTTAAATATAATTTTATAATCTAATTTTAAATTAAATATAAACATAACTCATCACCTTATAAAAAAGTATATTAAAACTTATGCATATAAAAAAGTTTTATGATATAAAAATTAAATTGTATTATGCATAACATGTTTATATAGCTTATTTTTCAATAATATTTTTTATTAAATGGCAGTAAAAATTTCCATAATCTTTATGAAAGATATTGTAAAATAGTATAAAAATTGATATACTAAGTGATAGAAAATAGTATGAATTTTCTTATAGTGAAAAGGAGGAAATATTATGGAAAAAGAAGAAAAAGTTGAATTAGAGGCTTCAAATGATGAACAAGAAGAAAATAGTGGAATAAGAATATCAGATGATGTTGTAGCTGTTATTGCTGGTGTTGCAGTATCAGAAGTATCAGGAGTAGCAGGAATGGCTGGAGGATTTGCTGGAGGAATTAGTGAAGTTTTTAGTGGAAAGAAAAATTTATCAAAAGGTATAAAAGTAGAAGTAGGAGAAAAGGAAACAAAAATTGATGTAAATATTATTGTAGAATATGGTACAAGAATACCAGATGTTGCTTTTGAAATTCAAAATAGAGTAAAAAAAGCAGTAGAAACAATGACAGGGCTAAAAGTATTAGAAGTAAATGTCCATGTACAAGGTGTTAGTACAGACTTACAATCTGGTGAAGAAGCAAATAATGAACAAGAATAATTAAATGGAGGAAAACTATGAAAGTATTAGATAAAATAGCATTAGTACTATTTTCCAGTATTATTTTAATTGTATCAGTATTAACATGTTTAATGATTTTTGGATGGATAAAATTAGATGTAATTGTTATGTATATAGAAACTTTATTAAATAACTATACAGCATCTAATATTGCATTAGGAGTTTGTGTTGTACTTATTCTATTAGCAATCAAAGGTATTTTCTTTACAACAGAAAAACCTAAAGACACAAATATGGATAATGGAATTTTAATAAAAAATGAAAACGGAAATCTATTAATTTCAAGAGATACAATTCAAAACCTAGTAAGTAGCGTTGTAAAAGGGTATGAAAATACTCAAGATGTTACAGCAAAAGTAGAATTAACAAATGATAATGATATTAATATAAATGTTACTTTGTATGTAGAACAAGAAGCTCCTATTAAAGAGTTATCAAGTAAACTACAAGTAAAAATTAAAGATGTTATAAAAAAATCTATCGATATAGATATTAAAGAAGTGAATATTAAAATTAAAAATATCACCCCTAAACAAGAGGAAAAAATCAGCGATTAGGAGGAAAATAAAATGGATAGTTTCAAGAATTTTTTAAGTAAGTACTCAGGTGCTATTATTGGAGCCATTGTTGCACTTGTAATTTTATTTACACGTTTATATGACTTAATTGTTGGAATTATTTTAGTTGCAATTGGAATGTTTGTAGGAAATTATATACAAAAAAATAAGTATGAAGTAAAAGAAAAATTAAAAGACTTTATAGATAGAATATAGGAAGGAAACTAAAATTATGAAAAGATCAGCCACAAGGGAGTTAGCTTTTCAATTTCTTTATAGTATGGAAATACAACATGAAGTAGGAGAAGAACAACTAGATTTATTTTTTGAAAACAATAATATTACTAATGAGCAAACAAAAGCATATATTAAAGAAATATATACAGGTATTTCAAAAAATTTCGATAGTATTAAATCTAAAATTGAACAAAATTTGAAAAAAGGGTGGTCTATAGATAGAGTTTCTAAAGTAGATATTGCTTTATTAAAATTAGCTATTTTTGAAATGTTATTTAAAGAAATTCCATATAAAGTAGCAATAAATGAAGCAATTGAACTTGCAAAAAAATATGGGGAAGATAATTCTCCTTCATTTATTAATGGAATTTTAGCAAGTATTGTAAAAGAAATGAATTTGTAGTATTAACAAGATGTTAGAGGTTAGAATATTCTAACTTCTGATATTTTGTTGTATAGAAAATCTATTAAAGCTTTTTTAAGATTATAATATTAAAATTTACTTTAAAGAGATGTAATTTTAATATAAAAAGGAGACCAAATGAATATAGAACCAATTACAGTAAGTGATTTAAATAAATATATAAAAGAAAAAATTGCAAGTGATGAATCTTTAAATAATGTTTTAGTAAAAGGCGAAATTTCAAATTTTAAAAATCATTATACAGGTCATTTATATTTTACTTTAAAAGATGATAATTCTTTAATCAAATGTATAATGTTTAAGTCATTTACTCAAAATTTGAAATTCGTGCCTAAAGATCGGAATGAAAGTTATGGTGTTTGGTAGTGTATCTGTGTTTGAACGCGATGGAGTTTACCAAATATACTGTAAAGCAATGCAAGAAGAAGGCATGGGAAGCTTATATAAAGCATATGAAGAATTAAAAGGAAAGCTCGAAAAAGAGGGATTGTTCGATATAAAATATAAAAAGAAAATTCCTTTCATGCCTAATATAGTTGGAGTTTTAACATCTCAAACAGGTTCAGTTATAAGAGATATTATTAATGTTAGTACAAGAAGAAATCCTAATGTATATATTAGGTTATTTCCTGTTCCTGTGCAAGGGGAGGGAGCTGGAGCTAAAATTGCAGAAGCAATTAGATATATGAATGAAAATAATTTAGCAGATGTTCTAATTCTGGCAAGAGGTGGAGGATCTTTAGAAGATTTGTGGCCATTTAATGAAGAAATTGTTGCAAGAGCAATTTTTGATTCTAAAATTCCAATTATATCAGCAGTAGGTCATGAAACAGATTTTACAATAGCAGATTTTACAGCAGATTTAAGAGCACCAACACCATCTGCAGCAGCGGAACTTGCAGTAGCAGATATTGAAGAATTGAACAATAAAATAAATAGTTTTCAAACAAGGTTAAAATTAGCTTTAAAGAAAAAAGTAGAGCTTATGAGATTACAATATGAAAAATGTATGGCAAGAAGAGTTTTTAAAGAACCTCTACAACCTATAAATGAGCAATATGTACGTGTAGATATGTTAGTAAAAAACATGGCACATACAATAGAAATAAAATATAAAGATTGTAAAAATAAGATGGTAGAAGTAGTTTCTAAACTAGATACTTTAAGTCCTTTAAAAACCTTAACTAGAGGATATTGTATTGCACAAAATAGTAATGGCGATATTATTAAATCTACCAAGGATGTAAAAAAAGATGATGAGCTTGATTTAAGATTAGTTGATGGAACTAAAAAAGTAAAGGTAATTTAAAGGTATATATAAAGGAGAAAAAGATATGGAAAAAAATAAAATGAATTTTGAAGAAACAATTAAACAATTAGAGAGCATTGCAGGAGAATTAGAAAAAGGCGATTTGAATTTGGATGAATCTGTTTCAAAATTTGAAGAAGGAATGAAGTTATCAAAAGCATGTAATGAAATTTTAGAAAATGCAGAAAAGAGAATTACAATTCTATTAAAAAATGAAAATGGAGTATCTGAAGAAAATTTTGATGTAAACGAAGAATAATTATTAAAATAAAAGGGGAAATAAAATGAATAATATTACAGAATTTAAGTATCTATATGTTCCATTTCTGATGTGGTTTGGAATTCAATTATTTAAGGTAATCTATGATTTAGTAACAACAAAGAAATTTAATTTTAAAAGAATATTAGGAGCTGGTGGAATGCCAAGTTCTCATTCAGCAGTCGTTACTTCCCTTGCCACATTAATTGGAAAAAATGAGGGAGTAACATCACCACTTTTTGCATTATCTGTTATTTTTTCATTTGTAGTAATGTATGATGCAGCAGGAATTAGAAGAGCAGCAGGAAAACAAGCAAAATTATTAAATAAATTAATAGAGACACCAGGTTTAAGTAGTGTACAAGTAAGTGAAAAGTTAGTTGAAGTATTGGGACATACACCAACACAAGTATTTGTAGGAGCATTAATAGGAATTATAGCAGGATTAATATTATAATAAATTATAGGAGATGAAAATAAATGGGAGATATTGAAATTGCACGAAGTGTAAAGTTAAAACCAATTGAAGAAGTAGCTAAAAAAGTAGGAATTGAAGAGGAAGAACTTGAATGCTATGGAAAATTCAAAGCTAAATTATCGAATGATTTAATAAAAAGAATAAGTAATAGTGAAAAGAATGGAAAATTAATTCTAGTAACAGCTATTAACCCAACCCCATTAGGAGAAGGAAAAACAACTATTTCTATTGGACTTGCTGATGGATTATCGTATATTGGAAAAAAAGCTATGCTTGCATTAAGAGAACCATCACTTGGACCAGTTTTTGGCATAAAAGGTGGAGCAACAGGTGGAGGAAGAGCACAAGTAGCACCGATGGAAGATATAAATTTACATTTTACAGGGGATATTCATGCAATTACTTCTGCTAATAATTTATTATCAGCATTAATTGATAATCATATATACTTTGGAAATGAATTAGGTTTCGAAAAAGTAGTATGGAGAAGATGTGTAGATTTAAATGATCGTCAATTAAGAAATATTGAATGTGGGCTTTCTGGTGAAAAGGGAGTAGTACCAAGAGAAGATGGTTTTGATATAAGTGTTGCTTCTGAAATTATGGCAATATTATGCTTATCAACAGATATTAAAGATTTAAAGAAAAGAATTGGAGACATTGTAGTAGGATATAATAAGGACAATAAACCAATTTACGCTAAAGATTTAAAAGCAGAAGGAAGTTTAGCCGTTTTATTAAAAGATGCAATTAAACCTAATTTAGTACAAACTTTAGAACATACACCAGCATTAATTCATGGTGGACCATTTGCCAACATTGCACATGGATGTAATAGTATTTTAGCTACAAAAACGGCTCTTAAGCTTGCAGATTATGTTGTAACAGAAGCCGGATTTGGTGCAGATTTAGGAGCAGAAAAGTTTGTAGATATTAAATGCAGAACAGCAGGAATTAAGCCAAATGCAGTTATTATAGTTGCAACAATGAAAGCTTTAAAATACCATGGAGGTGTAGCAAAAGAAGATATAAAAAAAGAAAACATAGAGGCCTTAGAATTAGGAATTCATAATTTATTAAGACATGTAGATAATTTAAAAAATAAAATGGGCTTAAATGTAATTGTAGCAATTAATAAATATGTAGATGATAGTCAAAATGAAATTAATTTATTACAAGAAAAATTGGAAGAAAAGGGCATAAATTTGAGTTTAGTAGAAGCATGGGAAAAAGGAGGAATTGGTGCAGAAGATTTAGCTAAAAAAGTGGTAGAACTTACTGATAAAGAGACGAATGTACATTATGCATATGAACTAGAAGATTCTATAAAAACAAAAATAGAAAAAATTGCAAAAAATATTTATGGTGCAGAATCTGTAGAATATTCTGAAGAAGCAGAAGAAGAAATCGCTAAAATTGAAGAGTTAGGATATGATAATTTCCCTGTATGTATGGCAAAAACTCAATACTCTTTCTCAGATGACCCTAAAAATTTAATTTGTGATAAACCATTTACAATACATGTAAAAGAAATTAGGTTAAAAACAGGTGCAAAATTTATTGTAGCTCTAACTGGAAAAATCTTTACAATGCCAGGACTTCCAAAAGTTCCAGCGGCAGAATCAATAGATATTGATGAAAATGAGAACGTAGTAGGAATTTTTTAAAATTATTATAAGTATAAAATCGCCACATTTGGAGAAAATATGAAAAAATATTTATCTAAAAGTGGTGATTTTTTTGAAGAAGGTAATTAATAAAAATAAAAAAGCAATTATTATAATAAGTTTAAGTATAGCTGTATTAATACTATATAATATACTTAGTCTTAATATTGTTCAGGCATTATCTAAATACGGTTCAAGAGGAGATGAAGTAATACAGATCCAAACAAAATTAAAGAGGTGGGGCTATTACAACGGAAGTATAGATGGAATTTATGGAAGTCAAACTTTGCAAGCAGTAAAATATTTTCAAAGAAAAAACGGTTTAACAGTAGATGGAATTGCTGGAAAAAGCACATTAGCTGCAATGGGAATTTATACTTCATCTAATAGCTCTTCATCTTCGTCATCAAACTCTAATGACTTAAATCTATTATCAAGATTAGTTTATGGAGAAGCAAGAGGAGAACCATATGAAGGGCAAGTAGCAGTTGCTGCAGTTGTATTAAATAGAGTAAAAAGCTCGAGCTTTCCGAATACTGTTGCAGGTGTTATTTATCAGAGTGGCGCATTCGATGTTGTTAGTGATGGACAAATTAATATGACACCAAATTCTACAGCTAAAAAAGCTGCACAAGACGCATTAAATGGATGGGACCCATCTTATGGCTCTATATATTATTTCAATCCTGCAACTGCAACAAGTAAGTGGATTTGGTCTAGACCATATGTTGTAACCATAGGAAAACATAGATTCTGTAAATAAAACTATCGAAAAAAGCTTTTAAAGTAAATATAATAAATAAAGTTTAAAGTAAATATAATAAATAAAATTTAGAGTAAATATAATAAATAAAATTATAAAAAGCTATTCTAAAGAAACAGAAAATGTGGTATAATCATATTATACTTACTTTAAGGAGAAAATTATAAACATGAATTCTCTTACAAAATTGCTATCAAATTCTGAAAAATTTAATAGCTATTTACAAGATATAAAATTTGAAAAAAGCCCAGTTATGCTAACTGGGCTTACTGATGTTAGTAAAGTTATTTTTGCATATGGAACGAGTGAATTTACAAATAAAAAGATATGTATAATTACATATAATGAAATACAAGCAAGAAACTTAGTAAAGGATTTTGAAGCTCTTACCTCTAAAGTTATATTTTTCCCTAAAAAAGAAATTGTAACTTATGATTACATTGCAGAAAGTAAAGACTTACCATACGAAAGAATTGACGCATTAAACAAAATAAAACAAAGGCAAGTAGATATAATAGTAACTACAATAGAAGCATTAATGCAAAGAATGATACCAAAAGAAGTATTATATAAAGATGAAATTAATTTTGAAGTAGGAAAACTTTATCCTTTAGAAGAAGTAAAGCAAAAATTAATTTCACTTGGTTATGTAAGAAGTGATTTAGTAGAAGCAAAAGGTGAATTTAGTTTACGTGGTGGAATTTTAGATGTTGCTATAAGTGAGAAAAAAGGTGTGCGTATTGAATTTTGGGGAGACGAAGTAGATTCTATAAGATATTTTTCTATACAAAATCAACGTTCTACAGATATGGAAAAAAAGATTTCAATTTATCCTGCACATGAGTATGTTTTAGAAAATACAATTGAAGATGTGTGTAAAGCAATTCGAAATAGAGATGATATTCTAAATGAAGACATATTAAACCAAGACATAGAATTAATTGAAAATGGAAACTATATAAGTAAAATAGATAAATATTTTGATAGTTTCTATACGAAAACTACAAATTTATTAGATTATTTAGAAGATGATTTTCTTATATGTATAGATGAGTCAAGTAAAATAAAAGCTAGAGAAAAAAATATTTTACAAGACCAGCAAAATATTTATGAAACATTATTAGAAAAGCAAAAAATGATTCCAGATGCATTAAAAGACTGGAATAATTATGATGAAATATTAAAAAAGCTTAAAGGCAAGCAACAAATTTATTTAGAAAAACAAGATTTAGGTTTTGTAGATGAAGAGACTTCTAATGTAAAAAGAAATGCTATTAATATGCAAACACGAGAAATTAATTATTTTAAAAGCAGTATGGAATTATTCTTAGAAGAAGTTCAAAGAGCAATTAATGAGCAAAAAACAATTGTTGCATTTGCTGGAGATGAAGAAGCAAGTAAGAAATTATCATTGTTGTTATTAGAAAAAGAAATACCTCATAAAACTTTTAAAAATTTTGAAGAAGAATTACCAAAAAGCTTAGTTGTAATTATACCAAGCTCTATTTCAACTGGTTTTGAAAGTTATGATTTAGGATTGTTTTTAATTAGTACAAAAGACCTATTTGATAAGGATTTAAAAAAGCGAAGAAAAGCACATACTGCATTTTCTGAAGGCGAAAAAGTTGTTTTTTCAGATTTAAAAATAGGAGATTATGTTGTTCATAGAACCCATGGAATAGGTAAATTTATTGGTGTAAATACAATTAAAGCAGATAATATAATAAGAGATTATATAAAAATAGAATATAGAGATGAAGATATTTTATACATTCCAACTAATCAACTAGATAATATTAGAAAATATATTGGAGGAGGAGAAGCAGAACCTAAATTAAATAGGTTGGGAAGTAAAGAATGGGGAAATACTAAAGCAAGAGTAAAATCTAATTTGCGTGAAGTTGCAAAGGAACTAATAGAACTTTATGCAAAACGTCAAAATGCAATAGGATTTGCATTTTCAAAAGATACTCCATGGCAAAATAGTTTTGAAGCAAATTTCCCATATACAGAAACAGATGACCAACTTCGTTGCATAGAAGAAGTAAAAAAAGATATGGAACAACAAAAACCTATGGATAGGCTTTTATGTGGAGATGTAGGATATGGAAAAACAGAAGTAGCAATAAGAGCAGCTTTTAAAGCATGTATGGATCAGAAGCAAGTAGCATATCTTGTACCTACTACTGTACTTGCAAATCAACAATATGAAACTTTTAAAGAAAGAATGGAAGAATTTGCAATAAAAGTTGAACTTTTAAATCGTTTCCGTACAAAAAAAGAACAAGAAGAAGTAGTTAAAAAATTGAAATTAGGTGAAGTTGATGTAGTAATTGGAACACATAGAATTTTAAGCAAAGATGTGCAATTCAAGGATTTAGGATTATTAATTATAGATGAAGAGCATAGATTTGGTGTAAAAGATAAAGAAAAAATAAAACAATATAAAACTAATGTAGATGTTTTAACAATGACTGCAACACCAATTCCTAGAACTTTACACATGTCAATTGTAGGTATAAGAGATATGTCTGTTATTTATGATCCACCACAAAATAGAAAACCAGTGCAAACCTATGTGTTAGAATATGACGAAGAAGTGGTAAAAGAGGCTATAATAAAAGAACTAGAAAGAAATGGACAGGTATTTTATTTATTTAATAATGTTGAACAAATAGAGAAAAAGGCAAATGAAATATCTAACCTTGTTCCAGAAGCAAAAATTGCTTTTGCACATGGTAAAATGACAGGTAGAGAATTAGAAGATATAATGATGGATTTCATTAATAAAAAAATAGATGTACTAGTTTGTACTACCATTTTAGAATCTGGAATAGATATTCCAAATGCTAATACTATCATTGTAGAAAATGCGGATAGATTAGGATTAGCACAGTTATATCAAATTAGAGGAAGAGTAGGAAGAAGTGATATTCAAAGTTATGCATATATTACATATAAGCCAGATAAGTTATTATCAGAAGTAGCAGATAAAAGATTAAAGGCAATTAAAGAATTTACTGAATTTGGTTCTGGTTTTAAAATTGCAATGAGAGATTTAGAAATTCGTGGTGCAGGAAGTTTATTAGGAGAAATACAATCTGGTCATATGGAACAAGTTGGATATGATACTTATTGCAAACTTTTAGATGAAGTAATTAAAGAGATGAGAGGCGAAGAAGTAAAAGAAGAAATAGATGTACAAATAGATTTAAACATATCTAGCTATATTCCAGATGAATATATAGAAAACAGTAGTCAAAAAATTGAAGTATATCAAAATATTGCCCTTTCAAGAACGGAAGAAGATATTGAGAATGTAACAGATGAAATACTTGATAGATATGGACAATTACCAAAAGAAGTATATAATTTACTAGAAATAGCACGAATCAAAGAACTTTGTAAAAAAACATATATTACGAAAATTGCTTCTAAAGTACAAAGTATAATATTTCACTTTGATGCTGAACATTTTAATATGGATATAGTAGATAATCTTGTTAAAAAATATAGGAATGAAATACGTTTTTCGCCAGGAAAAGAACCATATATAACATATAAAGTTCCAGAAAATAGTGATAGCATAATTATTAAAAAAGTAAAAGAATTTTTAAGTACTATTGAAAAAGGTTCAAATATAGGTTAAAAAAGTAAAAATAGGCAATAATAAAATAAAAATTAATGAAAAAGGAGGATATATGCTTAGTTAAAGAAACTAACATATAAAAATTTATGCAAGTTATAACAAGCAAAGATAATGATGTAATTAAAAATATACGCAAACTTAAAGATAAAAAATACCGCGAAATAGAAAATAAATACATTATTGAAGGAATAAAATTAATTGAAGAAGCTATTGAAGAAAATGCGAAAATTGATACAGTTGTAGTTTGTGAAGACTGTGTTCAAAATAAAACAATTGAACCTAAATTATTGTATGAAATTGCAAAGTATAACTGCGTATATGTTTCTGAAAAAGTATTTAATGTGGTAACAGAAGTAACAAATCCACAAGGAATTTTAGCTGTTGTAGAGAAAGAAAATAAAGAATCTCAAATAAATTACAATGAAGATGTAATAGTAGTTTTAGATGGAATTCAAGATCCAGGAAACTTAGGAACTATATTAAGAACTGTAGATAGTGTGGGATTACATCAAATTATAGTGTCTAAGCAAACTGCAGATGCATATAACCCAAAAGTTGTACGTAGTACAATGGGAGCAATTTATAGGGTGAAAGTAATAGTATCAGAAGATCTTGTTAAAACTTTAAAAGAAATAAAAAAGCATAAGTATAAGGTACTAGCAACATCACTAGATGAAGCGGATATGATTTATGATGTGGATTATGAAAAAAAGGTAATTGTAATAGGAAATGAAGCAAATGGAGTATCAAGTGAAATTTTAGAAATAGCAGATCAGAAAATAAAAATACCAATGTTAGGTAAAACCGAAAGCTTAAATGCATCAGTAGCAACAAGTGTAATTCTATATGAATATGTGAGAAGAAAGTTTAAAAAATAAAATTATGCAATTAAAAAAAGAGGTAAAGCTATATGTGTTTTAATGTAGTAATTAACCATGAATAAACTAGAAATAATTATAACATTTAAAACATATTATAAATTGCCTCTTTTTATGTAATATGATATTTATAACTTATCAGAATTATTTTTTAGTAAGTAATTCTAGCAAAATAGGGTAAATTTCTTCATATTCTTTTTCCCATTTTTCAGAAATTAGTTTAGCTTCATCACGAGATTTAGCTGTAATAGTGATTTCAAAAGTACAAATTCCATTTTTAACAAGTTTACATTTAACTATAAATTCATTTTCATTTCTTGGTATAAATTCTGAAACAGCATGTTCTGTATTTTGTACATCGTCTACTTCATTTTTTAAAGCATTGTTGATTTGAAGTTTTGTAATTCCAGGCAATAAATCCTCTGTTAATTTTAAAGTTTCTTTTCCAGTGTCTGTAATTTTATACATAATGTGTTCATCTTTTGTATATCCAATAATATAATTTGTTTCTAATAAATCTAATAAAAATTGTTGAAAATAAAAGTAGTTCATATCTTGAACTGACAAAACTAATTTAAGTAAACTATCATTGCAAATCGGTTTATCTAGTTTGTTTAAGATATATAAAATTAATACTTTATTTTCGGCAAGTTTTTCACTGTCTTCAGTTAATTTCATCTATTTTCACTCCTTAGATATAGAAAGATTTTTTTCAATTTCTTGCCATACAGCATCAGTATATATTTTACGTTCGGATGAAAATGGAAGTAAGGGACTATATGATATTCCAAATTCTTTTTTTAAGTCTTCTATAGAAGCTTCAACTTTTGTTATTGCAATTTTATCTGCCTTGTTTGCAATAACTATAAAAGGAAGATTAGAATGTAAAATATAATTGTACATATGAAAATCATCTTGAGTTGGTTTATGGCGAATGTCTACTAAAAATATAATAAGTTGTATAGTATTTCTTTTTACTAAATAATTTTCAGTAAATCTTCCAACAGTTTCTTGTTCTTGTTTAGACATTTTACTAAAACCATATCCGGGTAAATCTACAAAATAGAATAAATTATCTATATTATAAAAATTAATTTGTCTAGTTTTACCAGGTTCACTACTAGTTCTTGCAAGTGATTTTCTATTAATCATAGTATTAATGAAGGAAGATTTACCTATATTAGATTTTCCAACTAATACTATTTCTGGTAGACCAGTGGAAGGATAATTTTTGTCACTAACACAAGAGATCTCAAATTTTGGTTCCTTTACATTCATTATTATATTTCTCCTTTAAGATTGCTTTGGCTTTAAAACTTTAATTCCGCCCATATAAGGTTGTAAAACTTCTGGAATTGTAACACTGCCATCTTCCATATAGTGATTTTCCAATAAAGCAATTAGCATACGAGGTGGAGCTACAACAGTGTTATTTAAAGTATGAGCGTAATAATTTCCTTTTTCACCTTTAATACGAATACCTAAACGTCTTGCTTGTGCATCTGTAAGATTTGAACAACTTCCAACCTCAAAATATTTCTGCTGTCTTGGACTCCAAGCTTCAACATCTACACTTTTTGCTTTTAAGTCTGCAAGATCTCCACTACAACATTCAAGAGTACGAACTGGTATATCTAAACTACGGAATAATTCTACTGTATATGACCACATTTTATTATACCATTCATAGCTTTCTTCTGGTTTGCAAACAACTATCATTTCTTGCTTTTCAAATTGATGAATACGATAAATTCCACGTTCCTCTATACCATGAGCACCCTTTTCTTTTCTAAAGCATGGGGAATAAGAAGTCATAGTATAAGGTAAATCCTCTTCTTTTAAAATTTGGTCTTTAAATTTACCAATCATAGAGTGTTCACTAGTACCAATTAAATATAAGTCTTCTCCTTCAATTTTATACATCATTGCATCCATTTCTTCAAAACTCATAACGCCAGTAACTACATCACTACGAATCATATAAGGTGGAATACAATAAGTAAATCCTTTATTAATCATAAAATCTCTTGCATATGTTAATACTGCAGAATGTAAACGTGCAATATCTCCAATTAAATAATAAAATCCATTTCCAGCTACTCTTCTTGCAGAGTCTAAATCTATGCCAGATAGTTTTTCCATAATGTCTGTATGATATGGAATTTCATAATTTGGTACAATAGGATCTCCAAATTTTTCTACTTCAACATTTTTAGAGTCATTTTCTCCAATGGGAACAGACTCGTGCATCATATTAGGAATTTTCATCATACGAGATTTAATTTCTTCAGCCAAATTAGCTTCTAAAGCTTCATTTTTAACAAGTTCTTCATTAATTTGAACAACTTGCTTTTTTATTTCTTCAGCTTCGTCTTTTTTTCCGTTTTTCATTAAAATACCAATATTACTACTTAAGCTATTACGATTAGAACGAAGTTCATCACCTTTTTGTTTAACAGCTCTATTTTTTTCATCAAGTTCCAGTACTTCATCTACTAAAGGAAGTTTATGGTCTTGAAACTTCTTTTTGATATTTTCTTTAACTAATTCTGGATTTTCTCTTACAAATTTAATATCTAACATAAGCTACCTCCAATTATATAAAAATACCCTTATGAAATCATAAGGTGTTATATACCTAAAAATTCCTATTATTAATAAAAATATTTTATCACGTATTTAACAAAAGTTCAAGGAAAAGAAATGATTTTTGGTAAAAATGTACATATATATGAAAATCAAAATATAATTCTAACATGATTTATGACAAAAATATTACATATTCATTATAAAACTGCAACAAAACTTTATCCATTAGTATTTTATGATATAATAAATTATGTAATATTAAGATAAATTTTAACATGTATATGAGGTGTTATATATGGATATTATTGGATATAGTTATGCGGCAACAGAGGTTCTGGAAATATTAAAACATATGGAAAATGAAGCAATAAATAAAGTACCTAAAAAATTTATAAAGTTTTTAGAGGAAAACAGTTCTAAAGAATATAAGCCAAAGTTTGATTTCAACAGACCAATAAAAGATTTAAATTTAAAACCTAAAACGAGAGGATTACTTGGACTAATATATTTAAAATATTGGGCAAATGAAGAAGAAAAAAAGGCTTTTACTAAAAAATTAAAAGAAAACGAAGAAAAGTATCAAAATTATGTAAAACAAAAATATAATTCAGATAATTTATTTAAGAATAATAGAAATTTAATAATAAGAAGGGAATCACAAACTGTTGAACAAGTAAAATTACCTGTAGTATATAATAAAACAATTATTCAAATGATAATACAAAAAATTAAAAAGTTTTTTAGGAAGTGATAATATGAAATTGTACCGAACAATGTCATTCGAAGAATTTGAAAAATTTATGAATGGAGAAAACTTAGTTGCCTATAATTCTCCTAATGACAAAACATCTGCAACAGCACCATGTTTTTATTTTGCAGAGCGTATATATGATATGCAAAGATTTCTTTTTCATGGTGAGGACGATTCTATTGTTTGTGAATTTCAAGTTGATAAAAGTAAATTTGAAGAAGGTTATGGCACAATAGATGTATCACTTAATTTTGGAGAACAAACATATAGTCTTAACATTCCAGAATATTATATATCATCATATAATAATAAAACAATTAAATTAACTGATTGTTTTTATTTACAATTTGAAGAATATTTTTCAGAAAAATATCCAGAAAAAGCAATATGGGGATTGTCTAAAGAGAAATTAGCATATTTTATGGAAGATATAATTAACTATAAAATATCTAGTTTATCTAGCGAATATAACGATTATAAAAAAAATAACGATTCTTCTCAAATGGATAGATGTTTAAGATACATAAATGCATTAAATTTTGTTAAAACATTTGAACAAATAAATTTATATGATCAAGTTAAAAAAATTAATTGTGCAATAAGAGATGAACTTGAGGAAGAAGCTGATTTGTATGAAAATATGAATCGTGATGATGATTATTATGATTATGATTATGGTGATTATGATTACGAAGATGAGAATGAGAATGAAAGTGAAACAGATGAAATTATAAGTGTATCTGATATAGCAGATGCAATAGATGATTTAAGAAAAGGAGAACTAGCATACGTTTTAGATGAAACTATAAAAAGAACAGAAATGAATGGTCTAGAAAAAGATAACTTAAAAACAAAGGAATAATAAAAAATTAGGAGAATAAAATGGACAAATTATTTAATATAGAAAATTTTAATTTAATAAGTGACGAAGAAAATTATTATTTTTTCCGAGCTTTAAATATGGAAGACAATCAAGATTTAGAGAATGGAACTATATTAGATGATACGAGAAAATTAAAAAAAATAAGAACGGATAGAGAAAGATATGAACAAGATGATGAGAAGGAAGAACCAAAGTATAGTAAAGACTCTGAAATAAGTTTAGAAGAAGTTTATGACCATATAAAAATGCATTATAGAAAAGACACGAATTGTATATCACTTTCAAGTAACGCCAATGTATCTATTTCTTATGGAAGAGGAAATTACAAGGATAGATATGTAATGGTGAAAGTACCCAAAAAAGAAATGGGAGAAAAAGTAGTCTTTGCAGGACAATATATATTAGAAGAAATAGAAAGAAGAGTAAATGAATATATTTCTTCTATAACTACTAATAATAAATTGCAAAAAGCACTATCTGAAATTGAAAAAGCACAAACATCAGACGAAATAAAGAAAGTAATAGAAACAAAATATACCTCGAAAGAAATACTTAATCCAAGTAAAGCTAATGTAAGAAAAGGAATTATATACAGATCACCAGTTGCAAGAATTAGCAGTTATCAAGCATTAAATGAAGAACAAATATTAGAGAAAAATAAAATTATTGCTAAATTAACTCTTCTTGAAAGATCTTATGGTATGGAACCCATAATTCTACATACTGATAATAATAATTTATTAATTCAAACAATAGGTAATGCTTTTGCATCACTAGAACTTGTACATTACGGAGACATCGAACAAGAAGAAATTATAGATTTACCGAAAGAAATTGTAGACATTTTTTCTATTTTACAACAAGCAGAAGAACAAGATGGACGAATGATATCTGACTTAAAAAGGGAAGTAATTCATTTTATAAATGAAAGTAGAAATATCGAAATACTAGAGAACAACAGCTTTTTTAAAGATTATGACGCAAGAGA
Source organism: uncultured Clostridia bacterium (assembly GCA_947626205.1). Lineage (GTDB taxonomy): Bacteria > Bacillota > Clostridia > TANB77 > CAG-508 > RGIG8482. The sequence goes on along the minus strand of CANQRO010000016.1, from coordinate 2,546 downwards.
AGATGTAACAATAGAAGAAATGTATGAACTAACAAAAGGAAAAGTAGAATATGGAAGAGCAAATTCTATTGTAAAAAATATGTTTTATTTAGCAAGAGGACAATTAAATGCAAGAGAGCTTGCAATGATGCTAAATCAAATAACAGGAAATAATCCAAAGTATGCAAAAGTTATCGAATATATATCGAATAATGGCTTCAGAATAGAACCTGAAATACTTACAAGACAAAGTAATAGAGGAGTAAAAATTAGTGAATCGGTTTCTTTAGATTTAAAAGATGAAGAAGCTGGTTTAATAGATAAGATAAAGGGATTATCAGAAGAAGAACAACTACAAATAATAGCAAATGGTGGACTATCAAATATAAGAGATATAATGAGCAGTACATTTGCAAAGTCTGAAAGGGCAGAAACAATAAGCAAAGAAGAATATTATGCTGAAGCAATATTTTCTCAATATGATTGGCAAAAGATTGGAATAGAAGAATTTACAATTCAAGAAAAAAATAATTTAATTAGAAGAATACAAAATGAATATTGTATAGAACTATACCAAAAATTAGAAGAACAAGGAATAGAAAGAAGTAAAATTCCAACAATCTTATTAAATTTAGTAACAAGAAAAAATGATTTTACTATTAATGAGAATGATACAAAAGAAACTGTAAAAGAAAAACGACTTGCTCAATATGATAGAATCATACAAGAAAATTTTGATGAATTAGGTAAAGAACTTTCAATAGAAAGAATAGAAAGATTTTTAGGATATTATGACGTAAAAGAAACAGAAATAAGCTTAAGACCATATCAGCAAAGAGCAACAGAAAAAACAGATGAAATATTTGAAGAAAATAGATTTGCATCAGTAATTTTACCTACAGGAGCAGGAAAGAGTTTTGTTGCCTTATCGCAATTAATGGAACACAAACAAGAAGAAATACTATATTTAGCTCCACAAAATGAGATATTGGAGCAAATGAAAGACTACATAATAAAGTATATCCATGGACCAGTAAACACTATTCGGTAGGAGTAAAGATGAGATAATAAAAGATGTATTTCCAAACTTAAGATTTTCTACTTATCCAGGTTTACTTGCAAAAGCAGGAGAAGAAACCATAAATAAAGAGTATGGTTTTATTGTGCTAGACGAATTACATAGAACAGGTGCAAAAGAATGGGGAGATAGATTAAATACTTTAGTAGATAATCAACCAAAGAATACAAAAGTATTAGGAATAACAGCAACTCCTAGAAGAGATTCTGATGGTATAAATATGGCAAATGAGATGGCAGAAAGATTAGGATATACTAATAGAGAAGCTATAAGTGGAAAACATATTGCAATGAATATGAGTTTGACAAATGCTATAAGAATGGGACTAGTAGTAAATCCTAAATTAATTAGCTGTGCATATAACTTAAAAAATGATGGCAGTTTGGATAGGTTAAAGGGAAAGATAGACCAAATAGAAGATATACAAAAACGAAATGAAAAGCTAGAAGAATATGAAAAATTAAGAAGAAGTATAGAAAATGCAGAAGGAATATCAGAAGTTTTACAAGCAAATATAAAAAAAGGTGGAAAATACATAGTATTTTTACCAATTGTAGATGAAATTGAAGACGAAGATGGAAATGTAATTGGAAGAAAAACAGGAAAAGACAAAATACAAGATTACGAAAGGCAAATTGCAGAATACTTTAAAGGTTCAGATATAACACCAAATTTCCATTCAATGCTTGGAGAATATGGAGATAAAGATAACGAAAGAAGATTAGAAGAATTTCAGAACAGAGACACAGATGATACTGAATTTATGTTAGTAATGAATAAAGCAAATGAAGGATTACATCTAGATAAATTAGATGGAATGATATGGCTAAGACCAATGGATGAAAACTCAAGAATACTATATCTGCAACAGTTAGGAAGAGTTATATATTCAGAAGATCCTGATAATCCCACAAAAGATGAAGACAGACCAGTTGTAATTGATTTAGTCAATAACACATTAAAAGTCAATTGGAAAAATGAAATAACTGAGCAAGATGATACAGAGCTTTTAACAATTATAGTAGATTGGGTAGAAAAACATGATGGAACATTACCTGATATCAATAGCACATATAAAGAAGAAACTGGATATGCATCTATATTAAAAGAAATACAAGCAAAATATAAAGAATATTTAGAGGGTGATTTTGAAGATTTAGAAGAAAAACAAATAGAAGAAATTCAAGAAATATTAAGTTTAGGTTCTTTAATAGACTTATGGCAGAGTGAGCTACCTGATAGAATAGTTAAAAATGGAGAAAGTAAAGGAAGAAGTTTTGCAGATAAAAATGTAGGACCATTTGAGATTACAGGCTTGCTCAAGAATTTTGTGGAATTAGAAGAAGAAACAGATAGAATTAGTGAGAGAACAGCTGTTGAAAGATTTATAGATAAGATTGAAAGATTGTACTCAATAGGAATAGATGTATCAAAAATTAAATGGAAGGATACAATACAAACCATAGCAGAAAGGTCAAAAATTAGTATA
>CANQRO010000015.1 GCA_947626205.1 uncultured Clostridia bacterium | reverse complement strand
TCACTATGAATTACATAAATCATAGTGATGCATTTCTATTAGGAAAAGAATTAGTAAAACCTAATAACCCATATGGATTAAGTAGTAATGAAACAGATAGTCATTTAATGAAAGACAGTGAATGGGGAGCAGTAGCATACTTAAGTCAAAGTAAATATGGATTAAATGGAGAAAATATAGCAATAAATAATATAAATCTCAATAGTGGTGGAAAGTCAAGAACAAATAATGAGGGGAAAACAGGTATAGAAAGCGTATATGCAGTAACAGGATTAACAGATGGAAGTAGTGATAATGATGAAAAGAATCTAACAGAAGCTCAAGTAAAGCAGTTAAAAAATGCAAGTGCAGATTCTCCAACAAATGAAGTATATACATGGAAACAAAAAACAGGAACAAAGGCGAGTTCAACAGGAACAATATATGGAATATATGATTTAAGTGGAGGATTACAGGAAAGGACAGCAGGGTACATAGCAAATGGGAATAACTTAACAGCATGGGGAAATAGTTTAGTTTCAGAAAATGGAAAATCTACAAAATATACTATGATATATCCTCATGATACATTGGATTATAATGGTACTTCAGAAAATATAAATAGTTTAAGTAAAAAAAATTATGAATTAAATAAAAGAATATTTGGAGATGCAATCAGAGAAACTTCTAAAGACGGAAATAATTCTTCTACTTCTTGGTTTACTGATTGGTCTTGCTTTATAGCACAGGACGACCCTTTCTTAGGTAGAGGAGGCGGATGGTCATTTACGAGAAATGCTGGTGTGTTCTGCTTCAATCGTTTTAATGGCTATAGCGCTTTTGGAAATGGTCTTCGTGCAGTGTTGATTAGATAAAACATATAAATTAATAAAAGCACATGATTATTAAATATAATTTTAATAATTATGTGCTTTTTGTATATGACTTTATTAGAGCATTAATTATAATTGAAATTGTATTTTACTCTAATTTAATTGCTTTAAAAATAATTCTTATTTTAAGTCTAAATTTCAACAATAGGGTGTGTAAAATCTAAATTACTAACTGAATCATAATCGTAACCTAAAGTGTATACATCTGTTGCAAATATATCTTTTTCAAGCATAGCTTTTAAAATTTTGTTGTTTGACTTATCCAAATATTTACGAGGAGAACTTATTATATCTAATTTTGGGTTTGCATGAGCTATACCAGATAATAGTTCTTTTCCTTTTTCATTAAATCCTAAAACACGAAGATATGGATCTAATTTTTTAGAAGCAAGCATATCTTTTTTTGTAATACCAAGTAGGCAGTAAAGTAAAATACGTTGTATTCTAGTAACAGTGTAACGCTTGCTTTTTACCATTTTAATTAATTCATCTATAGTGTTACAAGAATTAGCAGCATTTTTAATAGAATGTTCCAATCCTTCTGTAACATCCGGTAAATCTGCTATTTCTAAAAGACTCATTTTTCTTAAATTATATATTATTTCATGTTCAAATTTTGACAAACTAGGAACAGTTCTTCCAGAGCGTAAACATTCATACATAATATCGAAAGAAGTTTTTGGCATTGCTTGACGAAGACTCCATACATCATTTGTTAAAGCTATTTTTCTAATAGCAGTAGCACTAGCAAAGCCATCTACAATTCTTAAATCATTATAATCTACTTTGTTTCTTCGTATGCTAACAGGAATAATAGAACTTTGTTCTTCTTTTAATGCTTTTAAATATTCTATTGCTAAAATATTATTAGGACTTGTTAAAATGTTTGCGTATTTACGAATATCATTTAAATACATAAGAAGTGCATTTTCTCTAGCTTTTGGATACGAGAATCCCTTTTGCAATTCATGGTTTAAGATAGATACATATTCTTTTGGTTCAGCTACTAATATATTAGCAAAATCGTTTAAAATAGTTACATCACAAAGTTCACTACCAAAAGAAAGGTAATCTACAATTTTAAAAGAATTTAAAAGCTTAATTGCACCTCTTGCAAAATTTTCTGCACTAGAAATACTATAAATTACAGGCAATTCAACTACAAGATCAACACCATTTTGTAAAGCCATTTTTGCTTTAGACCATTTATCTACTAAAGAGGTATCACCACGTTCAGTAAAGTTTCCTGAAATAATAGCAATGGTGTAGTTTGCTTGTACCGCTTTTTTTGATTCATTAATATGAAATGAGTGCCCATTGTGAAATGGATTGTATTCGGCAATAATTCCTAATACTTTATTCATAACTTTATTCTCCTATCTTGCAAACTAAAAACATTTATTGATATAATATCATAAAAAATAATATTTTTCAAATATTATGTAGAAATAGATAAAATTTTGGAGGAAATTATGGAAGATATTACAATTTATACAGATGGTGCATGCTCTGGAAACCCAGGCCCAGGCGGATGGGGAAGTATTTTAATGTACAAGAATATAAAAAAAGAAATTTCAGGAGGAAAAAAAGAAACTACAAATAATGTTATGGAACTAACAGCTGTAATAGAAGCTTTAAAGTTACTAAAATATAAATGTAAAGTTAATATATATAGTGATAGTGCTTATGTAGTAAATGCTTTTAACCAAAAGTGGATATATGGTTGGGTTAAGAATGGATGGAAAAATGCTGAAAAAGAACCTGTAAAAAATAAGGAACTTTGGCAAGAACTATATGATTTTACAAAGCAACACGAAATAACTTTTATAAAAGTAAAAGGACATAGTAATAATGAATATAATAATAGATGTGATGAATTAGCAAGACAAGCTATTCTAAAATTGCAATAGAAGAATTTAATAATATTATTAAAGTTTTAGGTAACCTTTAAAACCTAAATATGTTTTAAATAAGGGGGATATGTTAATTTTTAAAATTAGCATAAAATATTAATTATGAAAGTAGTTGGTGTTACAGGAAGTTCAGGCTCAGGTAAAACAAGCTTATCTAATATATTGAAAGAAGATTATAATGCATATATTATAGATGCAGACAGTATAGCAAAAAAACTATCTAAAAATGGAACGATGTATTTAAAAGAAATTGTAAATAATTTTGGTACTGAAATAATTGATGAAGTTGGAGAACTAAAAAGGAAGAAATTAGCAGAATTAATTTATACAAGTAATGAAAAAAGAAATAAACTAAACGAGATTACTTTCATATATGTAGTTGATGAAATTAAGAATAATATTCGCGAGGTAAATCAAAATGAATTAATAGTAATAGATGCACCATTACTATTCGAAAGTGAATTAGATAAAATATGTGACTTCGTAATAGGAGTTATTGCAGAAGATGAATTAAAAGTAAAAAGAATTTGTAAAAGGGATAATATATCTGAAAAAGAAGCATTAAATAGATTAAGTATCCAAAAGAATAATGACTTTATTATTAAAAATTCAGATTATGTTATAGAAAATAATTCAGATATTGAAAATTTAAAAGCAAAGCTGGCTATAATACCATTAAAATAGGCTAATTTATATGTATTAATAAATTAAACTATTATATGAATTTAAACATTTTAATTAATATTAAATATAGAGATAACAGTATAATTCAACAATGTTACAAAAATATAACATTTTTATGACATTGTTGAATTATACATTTTTTTATCATATAATAAAATTGCTAAATATAGATACAAATGACCAAAATATGAGGGGAGAAAGTATGGAAACATTTGCAGATTATATTTTGTCTGAAAAAGACTATATAAAAAAGATGGAAATTGTATATTACCTAAAAAAGAGGGAAAATATTTTCTTTGATAATACTGTTATTTTTAAAACAGAACTTGCAAGAATGTTTTTAGAAGATATGAAAATTACAGATGTAGATTCGAATATTGTTTTGACCGCTTGTTTATTATGTTCTTGCAAAAAATCTGATGACCCTCAAGATTTATCAAGGATAAAATCATATGCAAAGGAAGGCGCTGAGTATTTAGCTACTTTAGGATTTGATAAAAGATTTTGTAAAATATGTGAAGAAGTAAATAGATATTCAGGTAGTTCACCAAGAGAAAAAGAAAGTGATATTCTAGAATTAGTAGATAATTTTGGAGGTATGCTACTAAATAGACCTGAAAGAAGAGGCTTTCCAGTTGATGAAGCATTGGTATTATTAGAGTTCAGAAATATGAAAGACAAGCCTAATAGATATCTAGAAAAATTTATAGAGTTTGTGCGTGTAACAGAAGAAATTAGTGCATAGATTGGAGGAAAATTATGAGTGGATTAGATTTAAATACATATTATGGAAAGATTTCTAAAAAAGCAAGAGTATTTAATAAATTAGATCCAAAGCAGGTAAGAGAAGGCATAGAGTGTGCTCAAGAGGATTTTAATAGAGATGCAAGAGATATTACTACAGTTCATTTAGAAGATGGCAATTTAGATGTTGAAAAAGTAAATTTAAAAAACGAAAGATCTAAAGATATAAACAATAAAAAAAACGATGAAGAATTAGATAGATGAATATCTTTATTGTTAAACAAAGGAAAAGAGGATTATAAAAAGTAATCCTCTATTTTATGTAATATCAAAATTATTAAATAATATAGTATAGGAGTGAAAAAAATGTATGAAGTATTTGCAGATTTACATGTACACATTGGAAGAAGTAAAACAAATAAACCAATAAAAATAACTGCTGCTAGAAGTCTAAACTTTGAAAATATAGCCAAAGAATGTGTAGAAAGAAAAGGAATTAATATAGTAGGAATTATAGATTGTGCATCTCCATATGTAATAGAAGATATAGAAGAGTTTCTTAAAAATGGAGAAGCATACGAAATAGAAGATGGAGGAATTATTTATAAAAATAAGGTTTGTATTATATTAGGAAGCGAAATTGAAACATCAGAAGTAAATGAAGATGGAAAAACAGGAAGTGCACATAATTTATGCTATTTTCCTACTTTAAAAGATATAAAAGCTTTTTCAAATGAAATGAAAAATCATATTGGAAATATTACATTAAGTTCGCAGAGAGCTAATATTTCAGCATACGAATTAATAGATATTGTTAAAAAGTATAATGGTATATTAATTCCAGCACATGCATTTACACCTCACAAAAGCTTTTATGGTAATTGTACAAGTCGCTTAGAAAGAATTTTTAAAGAAAAATATAAGGATATTCCAGCAATAGAATTAGGGTTAAGTGCCGATACTTTTTTGGCAGATAAAATTTCAGAACTAGAAACAAAAACTTTTCTAACAAATTCAGATGCACATTCTCTTCCTAAAATAGCAAGAGAATATAATAAGATGTTATTAGAAAAAATTAGTTTTAAGGAATTACTTAAAGTACTAAAAAATGAAGATGGAAGAAAAATAGTTTGTAATTATGGACTTGATCCGAAACTTGGAAAATATCATAGAACGTATTGCGAAACTTGTGAAAAAAATATTGAAGGAGAAGCACCTGTTACTACATGTCCATATTGTGATAGTAAAAATATTACTATGGGAGTGTATGATAGAATAGAAATAATTAAAGATAAAGAAAAAACTATTAGTCCAAGGTTTAGACCGCCTTATGTATATCAAGTTCCGCTAACATTTATTCCAGGATTAGGTTCTAAAACAATTGATAAATTATTAAATCATTTCGATACTGAAATGACAATTCTTCACAAATTATCAAAGGATGATATAGAAGCAGTAGTTGGAGAAAAAGTAGCAAATTTAATTTTACTTGCACGAGATGGAAAATTATCTATTGAAGCTGGCGGAGGAGGAGTATATGGTAAAGTAACTACAAAAGCATAATATAAAAATATAAAAGTTCTAAAAATCAATTTATTACATACACATTATGTATAAAATAAAAGTGGTTTTATAAAATTATAAACTACTGAATTTAAAATACTTATAGGAGGTAATAAGTTGAGGAACATAGGAAAAAATAAAACTAGTAGACTAAAAGAAATTTTATATACGCATATTAAAAATAATCTGAAAGAATATTTAATTGTATTAATTCTTTTTTTAATAGGATTAATATTTGGAATTATATTTGTAAATAATGCTTCAAGTTCGCAAATAAATGAAATTGTTACATATATAAATGAATTTATAGAAAATATTAAAACAGATACAAAAATAGATAGAGTACAATTATTACAAAACACTCTGATTTCTAATTTAATTTTAACTTTTATATTCTGGTTTATGGGTTCTACTGTTATTGGTATACCAATTGTATATGGAATAGTAATATATAGAGGTTTTTGTTTTGGTTATACTGTTTCTTCAATAATTGCATCACTTGGAATAGGTAAGGGAATCTTGTTTTCATTAACGGCTTTACTAGCACATAATATAATTTTAATTCCATGTATTTTAGCATTAGCAGTTAGTGGAATTAAATTATATAGTTCAATTGTAAAGGACAAGAGGAGAGAAAACATAAAACTAGAAATAACAAGACATACTATTTTTTCGCTAATCTTATTATTTTTGCTGGAAATATCAGCATTTATTGAGGTATATGTATCAACAAATTTACTAGAATTATGTATAAGATATTGTTAATGCTATTGCTTTAATTTTAAGTAATTACTGCGTATTTATAGATAATACAACATAAAAATAAAAAAAATTTTTTTACAAAACTATTTACAATTTTAAATTAATTTGATATAACAATAAGTACATTTATGTAAATTTTAAAAATACGTAAATAAACTTATAAGGGGTAGGGGAAGAAAATGGAAAAACAAATTAACAATTTTTTGGATTTTATCAGGGATGATAAGAAATTATCAGATAATACATGGCAATCATATAAAAGAGATATTAATCTTTTTAAAGATTATATAAATGAACACAATTTAAATTATCTAAAAATTTCTGAAGAGGAAATGAAACAATACTTTTTATATTTACAAGAAATAGGAAGAAAAACCTCTACAATTTCAAGAAATGTTGCTTCTATTCGTTCTTTTTATCAATATTTAGTACGTAATAAGAAGATAAAAAAAGATCCAACTGGAAAAATACAATCCCCAAAAGTAGAAAAAAGAGTACCATGCGTATTATCTTCTAAGGAAATTGAATTATTATTAGATCAACCTAAAAATATAGATTTAAAAGGTACTAGAGATAAGGCAATGCTAGAATTTGCTTATGCCACAGGAATGCGAGTATCTGAAATAATTGGATTAAATATAGATGATATAAATATTAAAGAGGGCATTGTTACTTGCAAAAATAAAACAAAGCAAAGAAATATTCCATTAGGTTCACTTTCATTAAAAGCTTTAGCAGATTATATTGAGCATTCAAGACCAATTTTAATTAAAGATGAAAATGTAAAAGCATTATTCGTTAATACAAATGGAAAAAGATTAACACGACAAGGATTTTGGAAAATTGTTAAATTTTATAAAGAGCAAGCCCATATTTCAAAAGATATTACACCACATGTATTAAGACATTCTTTTGCAACACATCTTTTACAAAATGGTGCAGATTTGAAATCAATTCAAACTATGCTTGGACATTCAGATATATCTTCAACACAAGTATATATGCAATTTCAAGATGAAAGTATAAAAAACATATATAAAAATGCCCACCCAAGAGCATAAAACGAAATGAAGTAAAAGATAGTAGAATCAAAATTCTATTATCTTTTTGTTTTATTTAAGAGATATATAAGTTAATAAAAATATATTTTTAATAGATAAAATATAAAACGAACTATATATTCATTCTACAAGGAGTAAAAATGTTTAAATTTTTTGTAAAAAGTAATCAAATAAATAATAATACTATTGAAATAGTTGGTGACGATGTTAATCATATAAAAAACGTGTTAAGACTACAAAAAAATGATAAAATTTTAGTTTGTAATCTTGATATAAATGAAACTTATGTAACTAACATTATAAATGTAGAAAAAGAAAAAATTATAGTAGAAATATTGGAAGAGTGTATGAAAAAAGTGGAAGCGTCAATTAATGTGCAAATCTTTCAAGGATTACCAAAACAAGAAAAAATGGAACAAATTATTCAAAAAGCTACAGAAATAGGTGTATGTGGAGTTACTCCAGTGTGTATGGAAAGAAGTGTTGTGAAGTTTGATGAGAAGACGAAGCAAAAGAAGGTAGAAAGATGGCAAAAAATAGCTGAAGTAGCTGCAAAGCAAAGTAAAAGAGATAAAATACCTAAAATAGGTATGTGTACAGATTTAAAAAATGTATATGAAAATTTCGAAAATTATGATATAGTATTAGTAGCATATGAACAAGAACAATGCTTAAGTATTAAGCAGGCATTAGAAAGTTTAGATAAGGAAAACGTAAAAAACATTGCTATATTAATAGGACCAGAAGGACGGAATCTCTAATACAGAAATTGAAATTTTAAAAACTTTATCTAATGTTAAAATAATAACTTTAGGTTCAAGAATTTTAAGAACTGAGACAGCGCCAATTGTTTTAGCAAGTATAATAATGTATGAATTTAACGAATTAGAATAGCTATATTATTTATTTGGCTTACAAATTGTTATATTATAAATCATAAAACGTAAATTTACATTAAAGTTTTTATATAATCTTCCTTTAATGTAAACGAAATAAACATAAAATAGATTATAAATTTTTTTTAAAAGGAATTTAAAATGAAAAAAGAAAACAAAACCAATATTAATAATATAAAAAAAGTAGAAAAGTATATTGATAATAGGAAAATATTGCCAGAAGACGAGCTAAATAAAATTAATAAAAAAATATTTGAAAATATTATCATAGCGGATATTGTAATGCTTTTTTTATTTTTAATTGGAATGGGTGCATTAAATATTGATCCTAATATATTTGTTACAGATTTACGTGTATTTAGCATAGGATTAATTGTATTTACAATATTTTTATTTGAAATAAGTTATAAAAAAGAAAATACAAATTTATGTATTCATGGAATTGAAGCATTATTTATTTCATTATTAATATTGTTTTCTATATATGTATACATATTATATTGTAGCAGATTTGAGTTGTATATAGCATTGTTTTCATATTTGTTTGCACTTTATTATGCTGGAAAATCTATTTACATATATATTAAAATGGTTAAAAATTATTATGCTAGTTTAAGTGATATCAATCAAATTGTAAAAACAAGGAGGAAAAATAAAAAATGAAAAGTATGACAGGTTTTGGTAGATCAAGATTTGAAAATGAAAATCGTACTTATCAGGTAGAAATAAAGTCCGTTAACCATAGATATAGTGATATTAATATAAAAATACCAAAATCAATTAGTTATTTAGAAGAAAAGATAAAAAAAGAAATTCAATCTGAAGTTACAAGAGGAAAAATAGATGTTAGCATTAATTTGGAAAATAACAGTTCAAAAGGTAAAAATGTTAAAATAAATCATGAACTTGCCAAAATTTATATTGAAGAGTTAAAAAAGCTCGCTTTAGATAATGAAATTAATTCAAATATTGAGGTTACGGAAATATCAAAATTTCCAGATGTATTGATAATTGAAAATATTGATGATGAAGAAACAATATGGGAAGAATTAAAAATACCACTTAAAGAAGCTATTATTAATTTTGTTCGTATGAAAGAAGACGAAGGTGAAAAAATAAAAGAAGATTTACAAGAAAGAATTGAAAGAATAAATGCAAAAGTTTGTGAAATTTCTGAATATTCTACTAGACTTGTTGAAGAATATGTAGTAAAATTAGAAGCAAGAATTAAAGAAATATTGCAAACTAATATTGTTGATAAAGATAGGCTAAATCAAGAAATTGTAATTTATGCTGATAAATGTTCTGTAGAAGAAGAACTAACAAGATTAAATAGTCATATTAATCAATTTAAAAAGATGTTAGAAGATAGTAACCCAATTGGTAAAAAAATAGATTTTTTAATTCAAGAAATGAATAGAGAAACTAATACCATTGGTTCTAAGTCAGCAAGTTTATCAATTACAAATTTAGTAATTGATATAAAAACCGAATTGGAAGATATTCGTGAGCAAATTCAAAATATTGAATAAAGGAGAAAAGTATGCAATTAATTAATATAGGTTTTGGAAACATAGTTTCAGCTAATAGAATTATTGCTATTGTTAGTCCAGAGTCTGCACCAATTAAAAGAATAATTCAAGAGGCAAAAGATTCTAATATGGCAGTGGATGCAACTTATGGTAGACGTACAAGAGCAGTAGTAATTATGGACTCAGGTCATGTAATTTTATCTAGTGTACAACCAGAAACAGTAGCTGGAAGATTAGATAAGGATGATATTGAAGAATAAGAAAGAAGGTAATTTTAATATGATGGTAGAACCAACAGTTACAGACTTACTAAAGAAGATGGATAATCGTTTTGAATTAGTTGTAGCAACAGCTAAAAGAGCAAGACAATTATCTAAAGGAGATAAGCCACTTACTAATAAAGAGGAGGCTTCAACCGTAACACTTGCAGCAGATGAAATAGCAGAAGGAAAGGTGACAATATGCGACGAGGAACAGTAGAAAAGAAGCATATTATTACGATAGCAGGTGACCACGCAAGTGGACAAGGTACTTTATCTAATGAATTAAAAAATAAGTTAGGATATGAAATTTACCGTAATGGACAATATGTAAGAAAACTAGCTAGCGAAAAAGGTATGAATATAAACGAATTTCAAATTTATTTAAATGAACATCCAGATTTAGATAAAGATATTGAAAAAAGTGCTACATTATACGCTAGTGAACATGATAATTTGATAATAGATGCAAAATTGCGGATGGTATGCAGTGCCTAATTCTTTTAAAATATATCTAAAAGTTGATATAAATGTAGCAGTTGAAAGAGCATTTTTAGATCAGGCTAGGAAAGGTACAGAACCTTTTTCTTCAAAAGAAGATGCAAAGAACAAAATCTTGGACAGACATGTTGAAGAAACAAATCGATGGATAGAAGAATACGGTGTTAATCGTGATGATATGTCTAATTATGACCTTGTTATAGATACAACAAATTTAAAGCCAGAAGAAATATGTGAAATTGTTGTAAAGGCATATGAAGAATGGCTAAAAAAGGAATAGGAGAAATAATGAACAAGACAAAACGAAAAATATTTGAAACTTCTATGAAGTTATTTGCTAAAAAGGGATATGATGCTACAAGTATTGAAGAAATTACAGCAACTGTAGGAGTGGCTAAAGGTACTTTGTATTATCATTTTTCTAGTAAAGAAGAAATTTTTAACTTTCTAGTTGAAGAAGGAATGAAACTATTAAAAAACAGTATAGATATTAAAATTTCTAAATTAGATAATTGCATTGATAAACTACGTGCTGTAGTTTTAATTCAAATTAAAATTATAGCAAAGTATGAAGATTTTATGAGCATTGTACTTAGTCAAATTTGGGGACATGAAGAAAGAAATATTATGTGCAAAGAAAAAGTAGTTGAATACATAAAGAAAGTTGAAGATATTGTACGTGAAGGCATAGAAAAAAAAGAAATAGTAGGAGTAGATCCAGAGGTAATTGCATCTGGAATTTTTGGATTAACTTGTGCTAGTTTAATATATAAAGCAAAAGTTAAAAAGGAAATTGATATTGCAAAATTATATAAAGAATTTGACAATTCAATATTAAAAGGCTTTGCAACTAATAAGTAAAAAAAGTATAAAAAAATTGAAAATAATGTTGACTTTTTAATTTATTTTGTAATAAAATTGTAACGAAATCGAAATATAAATTTAATTAAATCCTATTGTAGTTTTTTATAATAAGTTGTATAATTTTATAAGATTAAGTAATAATACGTAGGACAAAGGAGGGAGGTTTACAATGTCAAAAAGCGGCATAGTAAACGTAAGAATGGTAATTACGCAAGAAAAAATCTTATCAAACATTGATAAGGTACAAAAAATGATTAATCCAAATAGCAAAAAACAAATAGTGCAATTAGATGAAGATTCTTATTTTAAAGATTTAATTGAGTCTATTAAAACATATTTAATTGAATATCCAAAAAAGAAAAATTTTCCAAAAGATGTTTATAAGGCAGCTTATGGATTAGTTGAATATGCAACAAACCAATTTGAGGAAAACACAAAACAAATTGAAGAATTAATTAGACAAAGAGAAAAAAATATTATGCTATCTGGTGATTTGAAAGAATTATTAGAAGTTGTTGAAAATAAAGAAAAAGATTGGAAAGCACGAGTTAAAGAAGCAGAAGTTAATTTTGGAGATGATATAATAGATACATTAGGCATTATAGGAAGATCTAAGAGTACAACTTCTCAAAATTATCAAGATGCTATAAAATTGATTAATGCAAGAATTGGTAACTTAGAATCAAATTTACATATAGAAATTGATATGGAAAGAATAGAAGATCGTTCTAAAGCATTAAGTTATATAGGAATTGAAGTAGCAGATGCTCTTAAAGTTATCCCAACACCAGTGGATTACAATGTAGAAGAAGATCAAATTCAAGAAGTTGAAGAAACAGTAGTTACAAAACCAGTAACAGAAAAAGTTGAACAATCTAAAGTATCTGTTAATGAACAAAAGAATGCTAAATATCTTGCAGAAACTAGGGTAGATGTAAAACCTACATTATGGCAAAGAATAAAAAATAGCAAAGTCGTTAGAGCTATTAGTTATGTATTTAAAATTAAAGTTGTACTTGATATGCCAGTACTTCCAGAAGGAAGAGGAGAATAAAAATATTAAAAGAAGAAATATGAAAATATTTCTTCTTTTTTGTTGAAAATTAGTATTTCATATAATATAATTCAATAAGTAAAAGGAGGGCTAAAAATGACTGAAGCAGATAAAAATTTTATAAATACATGTAAAGAAATATTAGAACATGGATATTCATCTAAAGGAACTAATGTGCGAACAAGATGGGAGGATGGAACAGAAGCAAATTATTATTCAATTGTAGGAGTTCAAAATAAATATGATTTAGAAAAAGAATTTCCAATGATCACTCTAAGAAATAATTCAAATACTGTAAAAAGAGCAATAGATGAAATTTTATGGATCTGGCAGAAAAAATCTAATAAAGTAAGTGAATTAAATTCACATATATGGGATCAATGGGCAGGAGAAGATGGCACAATTGGTAAAGCATATGGATATCAATTCGCAAAAAAATATGACTTTAAAACAAAAAACGGAATAAAGAAGATGGATCAAGTAGATTACGTATTGTATTTATTGAAAAATGACCAGTCAAGCAGAAGAATTATGACAAATTTATTTAATCATGAAGAATTAAAGGATATGAACTTAGAACCTTGTGCATTTGGAACTCAATGGCTTGTTAAGGATGGAAAATTGCATTTAATTTTAAATCAACGTTCACAAGACATGTTAGCAGCAAACGGATGGAATACAATGCAATATGCAGCTTTAACGCATATGTTTGCACAAGTTAGTGGACTAAAAGTTGGAACATTAACACATAATATAGGAGATTGTCATATTTATGATAGGCATGTTCCATTAATAGAGCAACTATTAGAAGCTAAGCCAATGGATGTAAAACCACAGTTAAAAATTCACAATTCGACAACAAACTTTTACGATTTTAAAGTAGAAGATTTTGAAGTGGTTGGATATGATTATAATAAAGATGTAAAATTAGGTAAAATACCAGTTGCAGAATAGAGGAATGAAAAATATGTTAAGTATAATTGTAGCATTTGCTAATAATAATGTTATAGGAAAAGATAATAAATTAATATGGAAATTGCCAGATGATCTAAAAAGATTTAGAAACATAACTTCAGGAAAAACAATTATTATGGGAAGAAAAACTTTTGAGTCTTTGGGTAGAGTTTTACCAAACAGATTTCATATTGTCCTAACTAAAAACAAGGATTATAATTATAATGATGAACAGGTAAAAGTAATACATGATATTAGTGAACTGAAAAATTATATAGATTCTCAAGATGAAAACTTTGTAATTGGTGGAGCAGCAATATATAAACTCTTAATGCCTTATGCTAAAAAAATGTATATTACAAGAATATATGAAAATTTTGATGGAGATACATTTTTTCCAGAAATTGATGAGAATATATGGCATATAGAAAAAATAAATAAAGGTATTAGAAATGAAGAAAATCCATATGATTATGAACATATAGATTATGTAAGAAAATAAAGTTACAAAAATAAGGTTACAAAAATAAATCTACAAAAAATATATCTTGAAATATACATAGTAAATATATAAGTCATATAAATTAATACATGTTGATTGATACACATGTTAGTAAATAAACCCGAATTATTAAAAAAAAATTTAATGATTCGGGTTCATTTAGTTATAATTTTGTTCTTTTTTCATAGTTTGTACATATAATTAAAAAAAAAATAAAGGGGTGTATCAAATTAATATAATTTATGTAAAAGAGCTAACAGAATTAAGTGAGATATTTTCTAAGTATAGTAAATTACCAGTTTTTTTGAAAAAGTTCATATTATATTTTAAAAAAGTATTTGGGATTGCTACAATAAATGAAAATGGAATATGTATTGTGCCGTATAAAAATATGGAAAAATTCTTGAAAATAAAGATGTACTATATAAGAAACATTTTATTAAAATTAAACTCACAGGTAATTTTATCAAATTATTTAGACAGTATAGAAGAATTAAGACAAAAATTGATTAATTCTAATATAAAATTACTAGTTGGAACTAGTTTTTCAAATTATTTAATACCAGAAATAATAAATTATATATGTAAAGTGACAAACAAAAAATTGCAAGAACAAGAAATTACAATATTAATAAAACAACCTAATACCGATAATTTAAAATTAATATCATCAATTGCAAAAAATGTAAAAGAAATAAAAATAGTTACTACAAATATATTATCATTTCAAAAATTAGAAAAAGATTTAGAAGATCAATTCGGAGTTGCTTGTCAAATTACAAATAATAAACGAAAAAGCCTTGCAAAATCTAAGATTATAGTGAATTTAGATTTTTCAGAGGAATTTTTTAATAGGTTTACTTTAAATACAAATGCAATTGTAATAGATGTTAATAAAAAAATTCATATTTCTTCAAAGGCTTTTGCAGGAATACACGTTTGTGAATATGAATTAATTACAGATAACGAACATATGATAAAAAACGAGTTCACAATAAGAAAGCTTTATGAATCTAGATTATTTGGAAAAAATTATGAATATATACGTAAAATAATTGAACAAGAAAATGTTAGAATAACAAATCTTATTGGAATAAATGGAATAATACATCATTCGGAATTTATACAAGTTACAAAAAAATTAAATTAAAGTACTTGACAAAATAATCTAATTGTCTTAAGATAGTGTCAATATATAAATGAATTCTTTATACAGGGAGATGTGTAATTATGGAAGAAAAAGAAGTTCTATTAACTCAAGAAGGATATGATAACCTTGAAAAGGAGTTAGAATACTTACGAACAGAAAAAAGAGCTGAAATTGCAGAGCGTATTAAGGTAGCTTTAGGATTCGGTGATTTATCTGAAAATTCTGAATATGATGAAGCAAAAAATGCTCAAGCAGACAATGAAATAAAAATTGCAAATTTAGAAACAAAATTAAGATATGCAAGAATAATAGATGAATCTGAAATTGATACTAAAACAGTTCAAGTGGGAAATACTGTAAAAATAAAGGATTTAGAATTTGGAGATGAAGAGGAATATACAATTGTTGGTTCTACAGAAGTAGATTTATCGCAAAATAGAATTTCTAATGAATCACCAATTGGAGCAGCATTACTTGGAGCAAAAAAAGGAGAAGAAGTTGAAATAAAAGTACCTGCTGGAATAGTAAAATATAAAATTATATCAATAACAAAATAAGTATAAAAATAGGTATAAAAAATGAGATAAATATAAAAAATGAGATAAATATAAAAAATAAGATAAATATAAAAAGACTAAATTTTTATTTTAATTTAAATAATAAAAATTAGTCTTTTTTACTATTTAGAATAATCTTCAATTCCTCCTTTGAAAATAAAATCCTAATTTATTCCATTTTTTTTAAGAAACTTCAAAGTTTCATGTTGTTTCATATATGATAAGTTTAAGCTATATTAATTTGTGTATTTTGCAAATTAAAGTTTTACATATTGCAAAGACATTTTTTATATATATGAGTACAAAAATATTTAATTTTAATGCTACTATTTGCTTAATTGTACAATTTAACAATTCGTATATCTACACTACTTAAATTAGAATTAGCGTAAATTTTTATAGGATAAGTTGTATTATTTTTAAATTTAAAGTCAACACTACCATAAGAAACAGTAGCATCCTTATTTTCTTCAACATAATGTACAGGTTTTACATGTTTATGCCTTTCAACAACCTCTAATTGCTCTGGAACTTGCAATACAACATTATATAAAGTACTACTTACTTGACAATTTCCACCGCCATAGGTTTGAACAGTTTTACCATCTGCATCAAATGATTTTGCTTTTTCATAACCATTTTCAGCAGTTGGGTTTCCAATAACTGAATTGAAAGAGAAAACTTGATTAGATTCTATAATTGTTTCATTTAATATAGAACATGTAAGTGCAATATTTCTACTTCTTGGAGTATCCCTACCGCTAAGTTTTGTAGAAAAACTAGAAAGTTCTTCTTCAGATGTTTCTTTAAATTCAATATTATTAATATCATTTGACATTTCAGTATTTGTAGTAATTTCAGCACTAAGTTTTGCAATATTAGTTGAATTTTGCATAGAATTATTATTTTTATTAGCATATATAATAGAAAGGATACATATTGCACCAATTATACCGAATAATAATATAGAAAACGATTTATTTTTCATTGATTACCTCCTTAATAACATATAACTTAATTACAGGTTATATATCAAAACAATTTATTTATATATATAAAATAATCTATTAAAGTAGTGTATCCAAAAAGCTTAAATATATTGACAAAACTTATAAATATAGTATAATATTATTAGAGTTTATTAATCGGAGGAAAAAATATGGCTGCTAGATTATGGAAAAAAATTTTATTTATTATATTAGTTGTTGCATGCTTATTTAATATTGTTTCAAAATTAGTAAAAAAGATGCCTTTTTTGGATGAATTGAAAACTTCTGCTGAATATGTAATGCAACAAGAAAATGAAAAAAACGAAAAAAATTAAAACTTATAGTTGAAAACATTAAAAAAATGTGATAAGATATTATTTAGCTATTTATTCATTAAAGAAAGAGGTGAATACAAAATGAAAGAAGGAATACATCCAGAATTTACAGATGCAACAATTACATGTGCATGTGGTAATGTATTTAAAACAAAATCAACAAAGAAAGATATAAAAGTAGATGTTTGCTCAAATTGCCATCCATATTGGACTGGTAGTTTAAAAGTAAATACAACAGGTGGTAGAGCAGATAAATTTAAGAAAAAATATGGAATTGCATAGTAATATAAAAAATTATTTTTTAAGAGA
The DNA here is from genome assembly GCA_947626205.1 of uncultured Clostridia bacterium. Classification (GTDB taxonomy): domain Bacteria; phylum Bacillota; class Clostridia; order TANB77; family CAG-508; genus RGIG8482. Next base: position 3,305 of record CANQRO010000015.1, on the reverse strand, counting down.
TGGGAAGACATCTCTTTTTTTTTATCAATTCTATTTCAATACTTAAATAAAGTATGATATAATGCAACTATAATTAAAATAGAAATGGAGAAATCAATGAAGAAATTATTATTTTCAGCATTCGATATGGATATAGGAGGAATAGAAACATCTCTTTGTACTCTTTTAGATACACTTGTAAATAAAAATTATGATGTAACGCTTGTATTAGAAAATAAAAATGGAATTTTTTTAAGCGAGCTTAATCCCAATATACACTTAATAGAATATAATCCTAATAATTGCAAGTGTATAATTATTAGGAAGTTTATGAATTTACTTAAGAGAATAAAATTTATCGTAAAATATATGAATAAATTTGATTTTTCCGCTTCGTATGCTACATATTCTAAAATGGCTGCATTTACAGCAAAAATAGCCTCTAAAAACAATGCTATTTGGGTTCATTCGGATTATACACATATATACAAAGATGATATAGAAAAAATGAAAACATTTTTCTATGAAAGAAAAATAAATAAATTTAAACATATTATTTTTGTATCGAAATCTTCAATTAATTCATTTGTAAAGATTTTTCCAGAATTAAAAGAAAAAATTATAAAACTAGGGAATTTAATCAATTATGAAAAAATGTTGGAACTATCAAATGAAAAAATAGAACAAAGTAAGAAAAATAAATACATATTTTTATCTGTAGGAAGACATAGTGAAGAAGAAAAAAAATTATCTAGAATTATTATGGCTTGTGAGAATTTAAAAAATAAAAATCTTGAATTTGAAGTTTGGATTATTGGAACAGGAAAAGATACATTGATGTATGAAGAAATGATAAAGGATAGAAATCTTGAGGATTACATTAAACTACTTGGAATTCAAAAAAATCCATATCCATACTTTAAAACTGCTGATGCGATTTTGCTAACATCGGATTATGAAGGATATCCAGTTGTATTTCAAGAAGCATTTGTTTTTGAAAAACCAGTAATAACAACAGATGTATCTGATGCAATGGAAGATATAGAAAATAAATTTGGAAAAGTAGTAAAAAAAGAAGTAGAAGATATTTCTTTAGCAATGGAAGATTTTATAATTAATGGATATGAAGTGAAAGAAAAATTTGATGCAGAAAAATTCAATAAGGAAATTTTAGAAAAATTAGAAAACTTAATAGAAAATAAGACAAGAAAGGAGTAAATGATATATTAATTTATTAAATATATATCTAAAAAAATATATGATAAAATTAAGTATAATTATTCCTGTATATAATACAGAAAAGCAAATTAAAAATTGTTTAGAATCTGTTAAGGAACAAGTAAATGAAAATATTGAAGTACTTATTATAAATGATGGCTCATTAGACAGTTCTGAAAGCATAATAAAAGAAACCATAGAGAATTATCCTGATATGTTTAAATATTATGCAAAACCTCATACAGGTGTAGCAGATACAAGAAATTTTGGAATTGAAAAGGCTATGCGGTGAATATATTTTATTCATAGATTCAGATGATTATATAGATAAAGATCTTATAAAAAACGTAGAACAATATTTAGAAGCTGATATAGATATTATAAAATTTAAAGCTAATATAATGGATGAAGATAATAAATGCCATATTATTGATGGACCAATTTTTGAAGTAACAAGTGGTGAAGAAGCTTTTAATAACTTAGCATTTGATGATATTTTGTTTGATTCTCCATGTGTGTATGTATTTAAGAAAAGCCTATTTACTATGCACAATTTTAAATTCAGAGTTGGTACGTATCATGAAGATTTTGGATTAATTCCATTAGTAGTATTAACAGCTAATAGTGTAATTTCAACGAATATACAAGGATATTATTATATTCAAACCAAAAATAGCATAACTAGAAATAATGATTATGAAAAAAGTGTAAAAAGATTTAAAGATACTTTATTACATTATGATAATATGTTACAATATATAAGTCTTATAAATATTAGTAAAAAAACAAAGGAAAATGTAAAAATATACTATACTAATGCGGTATTACTTAAATTAAAACAAATAAAATTATCTGATAGAAAAGAATATATTAATGAATTGAAAAAAAGGAAAATGGTTAAAAATATAAAAATTAGAAACCTAAAACAATTCATAAAAAGAATCATATTATCAGTTAATATAAATTTGTATTTAAAACTTTTAAAGATTGATAATTAATCATTAAATAATAGGAGAGAATATGATAAATTTAAGTGTTATTGTTCCAGTATATAACGGAGAAAAATATATAGAAAATTGCTTAAATTGTTTATTAAATCAAACGTTGAAAGAAATAGAAATAATTATAATTGATGATGGCTCTATAGATAATACTGCAAAAATAATTCAAGAAGAATACATAAATAAGTGTGAAGATAAGATAGTGTTTATACAAAATGATAGTAATTTAGGACAAGGTAAATCAAGAAATATAGGTATAAACATAGCAAAAGGCGAGTTTTTAACATTTATAGATGCAGATGATACAATAAATGAACAAATGCTAGAAAAGATGTATGAAACTGCAAAAAGCGAAAACGCAGATTTAGTATTATGTGATTATTATGAAATAATAAATGGAGAGAAACGATATAAAAAAGCAATACCAAATAAAACAAATAACATGAAAAAAGATTATATTGTATCAGTTGCTGGACCATGTAATAAAATTATACGTACTAATATAATGAAAACAAATAAATTATATTTTTTGGAAAGTGGCATTTATGAAGATATTTCTGTTATTCCTTTAATAGCTTTATATGCTAATAAAATTGTATATTTAGAAGAACCTTTTTATAACTATTATATAAGATCAGGTTCTACAATGCGTCAGGAAAAATTCAATGATAAATTGTTATCTATTTATGATGCTATATCTACTTTGGAAAAAGGTTTTAAACAATCTGAAATGATAGAAAATTATAAAAGCGAATTAGAATATATTTATATTGAACATTTACTATATGCAGGAACTGGTAGATTTATAGAACATAAAGAAGGAATAAACGAAGTTAGTAAAATTGTTAAAATAATAAAAGAGAAATATCCTAATTGGAGAAAAAATATATATTATAAAAGAAAAGGCTTTTTATTTAAGCTAAATTGCAATATTTTTTATACAAACAATAAACAATTAATTATTGCATTTCAAAAAATAAAAACTTTATTAAAAGGGGCAAAAAATGGAACAAATGAAATCTAAAATAAATATACAAAACTTTTTAATTATATTTATAGTATTGCAACCAATAATAGATATGATAACAAGCTTAATGGTTGCATATA
>CANQRO010000014.1 GCA_947626205.1 uncultured Clostridia bacterium | reverse complement strand
CCGCCGTATGCCGAACGGCACGTACGGTGGTGTGAGAGGGAATAAATAAAATAATTATTTATTCTCTACTCGATTACTACTTTGTACATTATCCTCTGTCATGTCTGTATCTTGTTAATACAATAACTAGCATTACAAGAAATGCAATTAATTCATTTGTAGGCATAGGAACCCCTCATTTATTAAAAAGGATTAAAAGCATTATACAAGGGTTTACGGACAAAGTAAATAAAAATTTTTTCGACAAAAATTATACATAGGACATAGTAGTATTTGCATATAATGAATATAGGAGGAATTATTATGTTGGATGGAAGATATAGCTGTAGTTTAAATACACCAATGGGAGCAATTAATGGAACTATTACATTAATGAGTAGAGAAAACAATGTGCAAGGAATTATAGAAACAATGGGAATGAAAAATGCTTTTAATGGAATGAAAACAAAAGAAAATGAATGTAGTTTCAAGGGAACTTTTAATACTCCACTTGGTGCGATAAATTATACAGCTAATTGTATTGTAAATGGCAATATGTTAGAACTTATGACAAACACTAACAAGGGAAATTTTAAAATTTTAGGCAAACGTATGTAAAAAGAATAAAATAATAAAAAATGCACATCTTATAATTTATGAGGTGTGTATTTTTATGAATGAAGATTTAGAAAAGAAAAAGATAGATGAAAGTAAAAGAAGTAAAAATTTAAAGAAAGCAAGAGAAAAGTATGGGGTAGAAGTAGGGGAAGATGCTACTAAATATGGGGAATTCATTTCTTCATATTTTGCGTGGATTTCATTACCAGAACAAAAAGAAAAGGCAGAGGAACTACAAAAAATGACGAAAAAGAAAGAAAAGTGAGATATACAAATAATTTATTTTATAATTGAAAATTATTTATAAGAAATTAGAAGAAATATAAAAATACCGTAGACGAATAATCATATGCAATGATAAGATAATAACATAAGTATGAAAAAGACATATGGAAGAAAACGGAGATGTAAATATATTAAAAGAAATATATATGGATGTAGAAACAAAAGAAATGAAGAAATTAAAAGTGAGTGAACGAGGTATAACATTAATAGCGCTAATTATTACAATAAAAGGCAATTAGTATTATTCTCTGTACTAATTGCCTTAAATCATGCATATATAAATGTCTGCTTGTTGTGTATTATAATAAAATTAAAAAAAGAAGCCAATATAAGTTTTTAAATTAGTAGAAAAAATAAAAATAAAAGTATTGACAAGATAGCATAGATAAATATAAAATAATTACATAAATATGTGTATTAAAAGATAATCTAAAAAGTAGAAAACTATACAATGTAGTTGTATGTAAAAATAGAAATTATATGTACATATTTATAAAAAAAATAGGAAAAATAAAACAAAAGAAAGAGAGAGAAAGAAACATGTTAAAAGGAAAACAGGAAAAGGGAATAACATTAATAGCACTTGTAATTACTATAATAGTGTTATTAATACTAGCAGGAATAACTTTAAACTTGGCTTTAGCACCAGATGGGATAATAAAAAGAGCTCAAACAGTTGGAAACGAGTATAAAAAAGAACAAGATAAAGAATTATCAGCACTAGAAGAATTAGAAAATATGCTAAATGGAATTTCAGAACCAGTTACTGTGGGTGACGAAGCAATCACGATACCAGAAGGACTAAGCATAGGCGATACAGTAAAATATGACCCCAAAGAAAATACTTATACTTGGGAATTAGAATATTGTTCTAGTGGAGATGAAAAGGAGGCTTCAGTTAATATTACGAAACCAGCTTCGGATGTAATTTTGTCTAATACAAGTGAAGACTATAAAATAACAGAATGGAAAATATTTGATATAGATAAAAAAACTGGAATAATAACATTAATATCAGCTAATCCAACAAAAGGAACAGTATATTTAGGAGGAGCACAAGGATATAATAATGCAGTAAAGCTGTTAAACGATGCATGCAATGCCTTATATGGAAATGATACAAAAGGGATAGCTGGGAGAAGCATAAATATTGAAGATATAGAAAATAATATGACTGTAAAAGCTCTCGAAGAAGCACATAGCTTTGTACATCCAAGTGATGAAAGTAATACTAAATATGGTGAACAAGTTCAAGATAAATTTACTACTTTTAAAAATTATCCTAGCATTTATGCGAGTGAAATAAATAGTGCAATAGATGAAAATTTTAATTCAACGGGAATAGGTAGAAGTGAACAAAGTTATTTAATACAAAGAAATGGTAATGGTGCAATAAATGGATTGCTACAAGCAACTACAAGTATACAACCATATCAGACATATTGGCAAAGAAATAATGAAACAATGCAAACGTCATTTAAGGGTGGAGAAACAAATTATAATTTAATAATATCGCAAGGTTCAAATACAAATTATTATATAGCGTCTCGTACAATTAATACCAGAGCTCTTTCTGGCGAATGTGATTTCAATATATTTTCAATAAAAAAAGGTGGAATAGAAGGATTACCATTTATATATCGTATAACAGGTACTAACTGCAGTCTTGGTACTGAATGTAATATACGACCAATAATAACGTTAAATGTTGATTTAATAGAAGAAAATGCCAAAGATGGATGGTATATTAAATAGAAAATAAAAAAGCTTATCACACTTATGTGGTGAGCTTTTTTTAAAATTACAGTTTTTATGCCTTTGAAAAGGTAAATTAAAAAAATGCTTTCTACAAAAAATGTGGTATTAAACCCATATTTAAACTAAATACCAATGTGAAAATGGGAGATGGAGATGGTCTAACTGAAAAAACAGCATATAAATAGATTATGTATTATTTCAAAATAGGTATATAAATTTTGCAATAATTAACAAAAATTTATATATCTATTTTAATAAAAAATTTTAAAATATGTATTGACATTAGTAAAATTTGGTATATAATATATACATAAGGTCAAAGAAAGTCAAAGTCAAAAAGGAGGGACGCATATGAGGATGTCAGATATAATAGAAGATTTTATTAAAGATTTGTTAAAAGATGAAGATGAATTCATAGAAATACAAAGAAACGAACTTGCGGAACATTTTAATTGTGTTCCATCACAAATAAACTATGTAATTCAAACAAGATTTAAACCATCTCAAGGTTATTATGTAGAAAGTAAAAGGGGTGGTGGAGGACATATACGTATCAAAAAAATAAATATTACTAAAAGTAATTACTTAATGCATATAATTACAAGTATGGACGAAACTATTACAGCAGGAGAAGTAGATATTTATTTAAGTAACTTCTTATCATATGGCATAATAAATGAAACAGAGGCAAAACTAATAAAAGTAGCAACTAGTGATAATGTTTTAAATATATCAACTAGTATTAGAGATAAGTTAAGAGCAAATATTTTTAAAAACATGCTTTTAAATTTAGTAGAAGATTAAAAAGAAAGGAAGAGATTTTTATGTTGTGTCAAAATTGTGGAGAAAACGAGGCAAATGTAAGGTATACTCAAATTATAAATGGAGTAAAAAAGGAGATGGTACTTTGTGAAAAGTGTAGTAAAGAATTAGGTATTAGTAATATAGATTTAAACATGCCAATTGATTTATCAAGCTTTTTAGGAGGATTTTTTGAAGATACACCAAATTTACTTCCAGAGTTTGAAAGTTTAAAACCATTAGTTTGTGAAGAGTGTGGAATGACATATGATGAATTCCTTCATACGGGAAAATTTGGATGTGCCAATTGCTATAATGTGTTTGGAGATAAAATAGATCCTTTATTAAAAAATTTACATGGTGCTAATCGCCATATTGGAAGAAAAGGAAAGGAATCTAATTTAAAATTAGATAAAAAAGTAGATAAAGTAAGTAAAAATAGTGAAATTAAGAAAGTACAAATTTCAAAAATAGATAAATTAAAACAAGATTTAAAAAAGGCAATTAAAGAAGAAAGATACGAAGATGCAGCTAAACTAAGAGACGAAATTAAAAAGTTAGAAGATAAAAATGAATAATAAAAACTTATAATTGCGATTATAAAATCTGTTTAAATTATATCTTAAAATAAGGAGGATAAAACATGTTAAATTGGTATTTACAAAGTGGAAAAGAATCTGATGTAGTAGTAAGTTCTAGAATTAGGTTGGCAAGGAATCTAGTAAATTTTCCATTCAAAGATAAATTAAATAAAGAAGCAAAGAAAAAAATAGAGGAGACCATAAAGGAAATAACTCCATCTTTAGGTTATGGACTTCAGTTTATGAAACTAAATAATATGGATGAAGTAACAAAAATGTCTCTTGTAGAGAAGCATTTAGTAAGTCCAAATTTTGTATTAAACAAAGAAGACACGGGAGCACTTTTAATAAATGATGATGAAAACATATCTATTATGGTTAATGAAGAAGATCATTTAAGACTTCAAGTAATGTCAGCTGGGTTTGACCTTGAGAATTTAATGAATTTAGCAGTTGAGTTAGATGAAAAAATAGGAGAAAAAGTTCCATATGCATACAGTGAAAAGTATGGCTTTTTAACTGCATGCCCAACAAATGTAGGAACAGCTTTAAGAGTATCTGTTATGGTACATTTACCAGGTCTTACTCAAACAGGTAATATACGAAAAATTTTAGATGTAATAAATAATTTTGGAATGAATATAAGAGGAATCTATGGTGAGGGTTCTAAAGCAAGTGGAGATATGTACCAAGTATCTAATAAGCAAACTTTAGGAATTAAAGAAGAGGAAGTTATTAAAAATCTTAAAATGATTACAGAAAAAATTATAGAACAAGAGAGATTGGCAAGAAAGATATTAGCAAAAGATAGTGTAGAATTAGAAGATAGAGTGTACCGTGCATATGGAGTGCTAACAAATGCTAAAAAAATATCTTCAGAAGAGGCAAGAGAGTTATTATCCGAAGTAAAACTTGGAACAGATTTAGGAATAATAAAAGAATTAAACGATTTAAAAGTAAAAAAATTAGAACTTTATACAAAACCAGCAAATTTACAAAAGTACTTAGGAAAACAAATAGACACTTATGAAAGAGATATAGAACGTTCAAATGTAATTAAGCAAATAATAGAAGAAAAGTAATGTTAAAACAAGATATAAAACCTTCCTTAAAAGTGTTTATATAATTAATTACTAATTAGGGAAGAATTGAAAAATAAGTATATTTATTTAAGTATAAAACTGTGCAAAAATAAAATTTTATAAAAAGGAAGTGTATAAAATGACATATAAGTTTACTAATAGTGCTCAAAAAGCTATTGAATATGCTAATGATATTGCAATGGAATTAGGACATAACTATATCGGAACAGAACATATTTTATATGGTCTTGTTAAAGAAGAATCTGGAGTAGCAAGCAAGGTTTTACAAAACCAAAATGTAACTGCAGATGATGTATTAAACGAGATAGAAGAACTAATTGGAAGAGAAGAACCTATTGAAGAAGAAAATGCTGTAGGTTTTACACCTAGAACTAAAAGAGTTATAGAGAATGCATTTAGAGAAGCAAAAAAACTAGGTTCAGATTATATTGGAACAGAACATATTTTAATTGGAATTATGAGAGAGGGAGATAGTGTAGCTGTTCGTATTATGCTAGATTTAAAAGTAAATCCTCAAATGATATACAATGAAATAATAAAAGTAATCAATGAAGAAGATAGTGTTCAATCAAATCCAAGTGAAAAATCTTCTAAAAAGCAAATGGGAAGTTTTAATCAAACTCAAACACTAAATCAGTTTGGAACAGATCTAACAAAGCAAGCTATAGATGGAAAATTAGATCCAATTATAGGAAGAAAAGAAGAAATAGAAAGAGTTATTCAAATTCTTTCAAGAAGAACAAAGAATAATCCTTGTTTAATAGGAGAACCAGGTGTTGGAAAGACAGCTGTTGTAGAGGGATTAGCAGAAAAAATTGTTTCAGGTGATGTTCCTGAAATGCTAAAAAATAAACGTGTAGTTACTTTAGATATTTCGAGTATGGTAGCAGGAGCCAAGTATAGAGGAGATTTTGAAGAAAGAATAAAAAAATGTTTAAATGAAGTAAAAAAAGCTGGGGATGTTATTCTATTTATAGATGAAATTCACACTATTGTAGGAGCAGGTTCAGCAGAAGGTGCAATAGACGCAGCTAATATTTTAAAACCATTACTTGCAAGAGGAGAAATACAATTAATAGGAGCAACTACTTTAAATGAGTATCGTAAATATATAGAAAAAGATGCTGCATTAGAAAGAAGATTTAGCCCTGTTACAGTAAAAGAACCAACTTCAGAAGATACAATAAAAATATTAAAAGGTATACGAGATAAATATGAAGCACATCATAATGTAAAAATTACAGATGAAGCGATTACATCAGCAGTTAATTTGTCTGTTAGATACATTAATGATCGTTTCCTACCAGATAAAGCAATAGACTTAATAGATGAAGCATCATCAAGAATTAGAATGAGAACATATACAGAACCAGATGGATTAAAGGAAATAGAAGAAGAAATTGAAAAAGCAATAACAGAAAAGGAAGAAGCTATTCGTTTGCAAGAATTTGAAAAGGCAGCTAGTTTAAGAGATAAAGAACATAGTTTAAAAGATAAACTAGAAAAAGAGCAAGAAAAGTGGAAAAACAAGAATACTCAAAGCATTATGGAAATTACAGAAGAAGATATTGCAGAAGTAATTTCAAATTGGACAGGTATTCCTGTAAAAAGACTGACTGAGGATGAAAATAAAAAACTAAAAAATTTAGAGAAAAATCTTCATGAAAGAGTAATAGGACAAAATGAGGCAGTAGAGGCAGTATCTAAAGCTATAAGAAGAGGAAGAGTAGGGTTAAAAGATCCAAAAAGACCAATAGGTTCATTTATGTTTTTAGGTCCTACTGGTGTAGGAAAAACAGAATTATCAAAAGCATTAGCAGAGAGCTTGTTTGGTGATGAAAATGCAATGATAAGAATAGATATGTCTGAATACATGGAACCTCATTCTGTATCTAAATTAATAGGTTCACCTCCAGGATATGTAGGCTTTGATGATGGTGGACAATTAACAGAAAAAGTAAGAAGAAAACCATATTGTGTTATCTTATTTGATGAAATTGAAAAAGCACACCCAGATGTTATGAATATGCTACTTCAAATATTAGAAGATGGTAGATTAACCGACAGTCAAGGAAGAACAGTAAACTTTAAAAATTCTGTTATAATTATGACATCAAATGTAGGTGCAAGATTAATTACAGATAATAAGCAATTAGGATTTTCTGGAGTATCTAGTGATAAGGAAAAAGAAGAAAATAAAAAATATGAAGAAACTAAAAAAGAAGTATTATCTGAATTAAAAAAACAATTCCGTCCAGAATTTTTAAATCGTATAGATGAAATTATAGTATTCCACAAACTAACAGATGAGGAGATAGGTCAAATTATAGATATAATGCTAAAAGAAGTAGTAAATAGACTTAAAGAATCAAATATAGATATTACAATAGATAAAAGTGTAAAAGACTATATAGCAAAAGTAGGAATAGATAAAGCATATGGTGCAAGACCATTAAGAAGAACAATACAAAATGTTCTAGAAGATAAACTTGCAGAAGAAATCTTAGATGGAAATATAAAATCAGGTTCTAGGGCAAAAGTATTAGTAAAAGATGACAAAATAGTTGTTAAGCCAATCGTAAAAGCAAAATAAAATAAATAAACGCCTTACTTCAAATCATTTAAAGCAAGGCGTTTATAGGTACATTGACAAATTATGTTAATTATTATATAATATATTTTGTAACTAAATATTTATGCTTTTTTAAGCATGCCACCGTTAGACATTTCTAACGTGTATCTCCATAGGAGGATTAAATGAATAGTAAAAAGACAGTAGTAGTGAGTATGTTTGTAATACTGGCCATTGCTGCAGCTGGTATGTTATTTGATGAAATATCACCGGGTGAGTTCTTTATTGGATTCAGTATCATATCAGCCGGAAATTTGATTTCTGTATCAATTAATGAAAAAAATGCTAAAAAGTAAAAATCCCCTTATGGGGATTTTTATATTATATAGAAAATTTCTCTAAAAGAGGTAATGGTTAAAATATTACCTATTACCTTTAAATTATACCTTTAAATTGGATTTACGTGAATAACAGCCTTATAAACCTTATCAATTGAAGTTATATCTTGTTCTAGAGAGTCCGCAATTTTGTGACTCTCAAAAGTAGTCAAATTTCCATCAACATAAATTGTAAGAACAACAATATATTGGTAACCAACAGGAGTAGAAGAAATTTGATCTACTTTTTTAATATCTTTATAACTATGTGCTAAATCTATAATCATTTTTTCAGTATTCTCATCAAGAGAAATATCCATTAAAATATTATAGCTTTCTATAAAAATTTTAATTCCAGTATAACAAATCCAAACAGAAATGCCGATACCAACAACTCCATCGAACCAGTAAATATTAAAAAGGCTTAAAAGTACAGAAATAAGAGTAAAGCTAGTTACAATGCAGTCGTTACGATGATCTTTTGTATTGGCTTCAAGTAATATATTATTAAACTTTTTAGATAGTTTGTTTGTGTATAAAAATAAGCATAATTTAACAAAAATAGTTATAATACAAACAATAACTAATAGCCACGAAAATATAAAGGTTTCTTTAAATATTAAAGATGTTATAGAATCATATAACAATTTAACAGCAAGAAAAATCATAGCAATGCTAATAAATAGTGAAAAAATATATTCTGCTTTTCCGTGCCCAAAATTATGAGATTTATCTCCAGGTTCACTTGCAATTTTATTACCAATAAAAGTCATTAAAGAAGCAAAAATATCGCTAGCACTATTTGCAGCATCAGCAATCATTGCTTGACTATGGCTAACAAATCCAACAAAAGCCTTTATTAAAAGTAAAATAATATTACCAAAAATGCCAATGATTCCAGCTCTTTTAGTAGCATCATAACGTTCCAAAAGTATCAACCTCCATAATATAGTATAGAATCTATTATAACATAAAAGAACTAAAATAGATAGAAAATGTAATAAAATAAAAAGACAATATGGTTACCATAATATTACATAAATTTGCATTTTTTGTAATATTATGGTATAATACAATTGTATAGGAAAAATAAGCGAAAGAGGAAATGAAAAAAGACGCAAGAGAAGGTGAAATAAAATGACATTAATAGCAATTATATATATATTATTATTTGTAATTATATCTTTAATATTATTTGCAGTTATGCAAATTAAATTGGCAGGAATGAATATTAAAGATTTCTGGGGATTTATTAAAGCAAACCAGGTATTAGATGATTTATATATTTTCACAAAAAAGAAAGGAAACTTAAGCCCACAAGAGCAGGTAATATTTTTAATGGAAGCTGAAAAAGTATTTAAAGCCTTTGATAAAGTACCAAACATTTTATGGGATGAAGAATATCAAAAATATAGAGAAGTTTTAAACAAATATAAAGACATAAAATTAGTTAGATGGGCTTCAAATTAAATTTAAATTGATTTAACATAAAAAATTCTATAAATATATAAAAATAGATGTAATTTAGAAATTACATCTATTTTTATATAAGAAAACAAAGTTTTTTATATGAACTAAAATATCATTAAGTTATATTAATTATTCAAAAAATAATAATATAATAAAAAACATATATTATAAAAAAGTTTTTAGTTTTTCTACGTTATTTTCTTGCATTTTTACAAAATTATCTAAAACTTGATTAATTTGAGGATCCATATCAGGATATTTATTTAACAATTGTCTTCCTTTAATAATTCCCATAGTAGTACCTTGAATCAATAAATCTGCAATATGAGAATTACTTTTATCGTTCATTGTGTTCATTTGAATACCGGTCCAACTCATAGCTTGAGTCATCATATTGTTATCATTTGGAATGTCTCCATATTTTTGATAAATGTCATTAACATGATCTAAAATGTCGCTATATTGTGAATATTGATAACTTAAGTTATCTTTAAAATTTTCATCTCCCACTTTTTCCGAAACAAAAGAAATGGAATCCATTCCCATTTTAGCACCTTTATGAATCTCATCTAGAACTTGAATATTAATATTTTTTTCCATAAAAAAACCTCCAATTTGATTTATATATTTATTATTAACTAAATTAAAAAATAAATTCATAAAAATAAAAAATATATTTTAAGATTGCAAATAAATTAATATAGCTATCTTGTTTGCAATCTTAAAATGAAATATATATTTTTAATATTAAAGTTTATTTACTTATCGCTTCATGCTATTATATAATGTTGTGGTTTTACTTTATTAAATTAATATTTACCAAAACAATAAAAAAGCCAAAGTGCGTTATTATATAGTTACGTAAGATGGAAAATTCTAGACAAGAAAAAGTTTAGATAAAAAAGTCATATATAGCCATTGAAAAAAATAACAAAAATAGATATAATGATACAAATAAAAATTGGAGAAAAAGTATGAATAATGTAAAATGGACAGATGAACAATTGCAAGCAATTGAAGAAAAAAATTCAAACATTTTAGTTTCAGCAGCAGCACGGTAGTGGAAAAACTGCCGTGCTTGTTGAGCGTATTATTCATAAAATTGTAGATGAAAAAATAGATATTGATCATTTACTTGTTGTAACATTTACAAATGCAGCAGCAAGTGAGATGAGAGCACGTATTTTAGAGGCTATTTATAAATATTTAGAACAAAACCCAGAAGATAAAAGAATGCAAAAACAAATTCTTTTGATGTCTAAAGCGTATATTTGTACAATTCACTCATTTTGTTTAGATGTAATTCGTAATCATTTTTATGAAATAGGAATTTCTCCAAATTTTAGAATTGCAGAACAAACAGAAATAATTCTTTTAAAAGAAGAAGTTTTAGAAGAATTGTTTGAAGAAAAGTACGAAGCAGAAGATAAGGAGTTTCTAAATTTATTAGATACTTACACTACATATTTAAAAGAAGATGTTTTAAAAGAATTAATTTTAAAAATTGAAAGAGATATATCTGCAAACCCTTTTCCAAATGAATGGTTAGAGGAAAAGGTACAAGAATTTAAGATAAAATCAAATACAGATTTTTCTGAAACTGTTTGGGGAAAGGTTTTATTAAGCTATTTAGAAGAAGAAATTTGTTCATGTATTCTAGAATTAAAAAGTGTAAAAAATGATATAGATAAATTTATGGAATTAGACAAGTTTTCTCTTACATTACAATCAGATATAAATAAACTAGAAGAATTGAAAAATAATTTAGATTCTTGGGATAAAGCATATAAAATAGCAAATGATATAAAATGGGATACATGGCCAAGAGATTCCAAAAATGTAATAGAAGCAAAAGAAATAGCTAAAGAAAAAAGAGATGAAATAAAAAAGAAATTTACAAAAGTAGTAAATAAAATATTATTATATACTTCAAATGAAGCTATAAGTGATATGCAATATATGTATAACATAATAGAAGCTTTAAAAAATATTGTATTTGAATTTAAAGAAAAATTTGCTTTAAAAAAACAAGAGAAAAATATAATTGACTTTAATGATATAGAACATTTTGCATTAAGAATATTAGTTGAAAAAAATGAAAATGGCGAAAAAATACCTACATCAGTAGCAAAGGAATATTCAAGAAAATTTGAAGAAATTGCTATTGATGAATATCAAGATAGTAACTTAGTACAAGAGTATATTTTAAATGTTATTTCAAGAGGAAATAATATTTTCATGGTAGGAGATATAAAACAAAGTATATATAAATTTCGTCAAGCAAGACCAGAACTATTTTTAAATAAATATGAAACATATAAATTAAAGAAAGAAAAAAATAAAGAAGATTCTTTAAAAATCCAACTTTTTAAAAACTTTCGTAGCAGAGAAAATATTCTAAAATTTACTAATCAAGTGTTTGAAAGCATTATGACAAAGGAGTTAGGAGATGTTTCATATAATGAAGATGAATATTTGAATTTAGGTTCAAATTATGCACCTTTAGAAAATTGTGAACAATCCAATAATATAGAGTTAGATATTATAGATACCAAAGAACAAGCCGAAATTGAAGAAACAGATGAAGAAGAAAATGAAATATCAGATAACTCTGTATTAGAAGCAAAATTTGTTGCAAAGCGAATACAGGATTTAATTAATAGTGGATTTAAAGTTTATGATAAAAAACAAGAAGAGTATAGAAATGTTACATATAAGGATATAGTTATTTTATTAAGAAGTACATTAAATTTGGCACCAATTTATGAAAAAGAACTTACAAACTTAGAAATACCAGTATTTTCTGATGCTAATACGCAATATTTAGAAACAATGGAAATTCAAACAATATTAGCACTTTTGAAAGTTATAGATAATCCATTACAAGATATTCCACTAGTAACAGTTTTAAGGTCAGTAATAGGTGGATTTAGTGATAATGAACTAATAGAAATAAAATTGAATGGTGGTAAAAAAGCTACATTTTATGAAAAAGTACAAGAAGCACTAATAAATGAGCAAACAAGTGAAAGCATAAAAGAGAAGATATCGAAATTTTTAATGGAAATAGATAATTGGAGAAAAGAAAATGAGTATTTACCATTAAATGAATTAATATGGAAAATATACATGGATACAGGATTCTATAACTATGTTAGTTTAATGCCAAATGGAGCTATTAGGCAGGCAAATTTAAAACTTTTATTTGAAAAAGCAAAAGATTATGAAAAAGCAAGCTTTCAAGGATTATTTCATTTTATACGTTTTATAGATGAATTAAGAGTTAGTAATAGTGATATGGATTCTGCTAAAATAATTGGAGAAAATGAAAATGTAGTTAGAATTATGAGTATTCACAAAAGTAAGGGATTGGAATTTCCTGTTGCAATACTTACATCAACTTCTAAAAAATTTAATTTAAGAGATGTAGCAAGCCCAATTCTAATAAATCAAGATTTAGGATTTGGTATTCAATTTATAGATTGCGAACGCAAAATACAGTATCCTACACTAACGAAACTTGCTTTAGCACAAAAAATCACAATAGAAACTTTATCAGAAGAAATGAGAATATTATACGTAGCTTTAACAAGAGCAAAAGAAAAATTGATTATAACTGGTTTAGAAAAGGATTTACAAAAATCTTTTTCTAAAAAAGAAGATATCTTGAAACGTTATAATGAAGAAAAAATCCACCCTAATATATTAAAACGATATCATTCATATTTAGATTGGATAGAATTAGTATTTTTACATAATAAGCAAAAAATGGAAGAATATATAGATGAAAAAATATATATTAAAGAAGATATATTGAAAAAAGAAGATATAAAAGAAGAGGAAGAAATACAAAAATTTGAAGACATATGTAATGAATATGAAGAAAATGAAGCTATAACTGAAATGCTAAACTGGAGCTATAAAAATAAGGAAGCATCATTAATACAAGGGAAGACATCTGTAAGCAGAATAAAAGAATTAAGCAAAGAAAATTCAGAATATTTATCTCGAAATGAGATAAATAAAGAAGAATATAAACATGAAAAGAAAATTCCTAAATTTTTAAAAGAGGAAGAAGTAGTAAGTAGTGCTAGAAAAGGTAGTATAGTTCATTTGTGTTTGCAACATCTAAATGAAAAAGAAGATTATAATATAGAAAAAATAGAATTCCTAAAGCACAAATTAGTTGAAAAAGGCTTTATTACTCCGAAAGAATCCGATTCAGTTTCTTTAAATGATATATTAAAGTATACAAAATCTAATCTGTTTAGTGAATTAAAAGAAGCAAAAGAGGTACGAAAAGAACAAGCTTTTTACACATATTTAACAGCTAAAGAAGTTTATGGAAAAGATGTAAATGAAAAAATTCTAGTTCAAGGAATAATAGATTTATATTATATAGATAAAGATGACAAACTAAAATTAGTGGATTATAAAACAGATTATGTAAAAAGAAAAGAAGATTTAATAGAAAAATATAAAAAACAATTGGAAATTTATAAAAGTGCATTAGAAAAATCACAAAAAAGAAAAGTAGATAGTGTATATATTTATTCTATATATTTACAAGAACTGTTAGAGCTAGATATATAGTAAAAAATGCAATTATATAAAAAGTTTACAAAGTATGTTTATTATGTTATAATATGTCTATAAATAAAGAAATGGAGTAATGAATATGGATAGAATGAAGACTTTTGGAATATATGCACTAATAGTAATACTATTTTACATTTTCTCTAATGTGATGATAAATGTTGGTTTAAAGGCATCATATGATGAAATAGGATTAAATATTGCACAGGCAGTAGGTATACAAATAGAAATAAATGAAGCGAAAGCAACATATGTAAATGGGTATGTTGGTGGAAAAGTTAGCAATGCAAGAAATGAAGATGTAAAAGATACATATTTAAAAATTGATCTATACACAAAAAGAGATGTATGTGTTGGAACCAAATATGTTAAATTAGATAATATAGCACCGGGTAAATCACAAGATTTTAGAATGGGATTTCGTTTTCAAGATGTAGATTATGCAAATGTTTCTATTGTAAACGAAATTGGTGAAAATACTTCAGAAGAGGAGTTCAAGAGTGAAAATTTAGATGGAGCAATGTTAATTGCAGTAGTAGTATTATTGTGTGTATTCGGATAAATTATTAAAAATTGGAGGGAACATATGATTAAATTAAAAGAAAATAAAGGAGCAATTACTTTATTTGTACTTGTTTCTATGTTGTTTTTCGTTTTATTTTTAACGGGAATGTATATGATAATGTCTAATAAAGAAATTGCAAATTCAGCAGAAACACTTAGAATAAAAGAAATTTATGAAAAAGACTTAAATAGGTTAGATGATGTTTATGAAACTATTACACATTAATAACTTTTGGTTTTTCAAAATTAACTAAAATATTAAAAATAACTAAACTAAAAATATATTAAAAAAATATATTAAAAATTAAATAGTTCTAAGAACAAAAAATAAGTAAAACCTTGAAAATATAAGAAAATATTAGAAAAAATAAAGAGAAATATTGACAAATAAAACTGCAAAATGTAAAATAATGGTATAGTAATAAATTACTATGGATAAAAAGGGAAAGATAAATCGTATCAATTTATAATTGAAATAGTAGGATGTTAGTGTTTGGTAGCAAGTATGGGCAAAAATAAGGAGGAAAATACAATGAAAAAACCAAACAGAAAAAATACAGTTATAACTGTATGCAGCATTTTGCTATTCATTATATTAATGATAGCGATTTATTTCGCTTTATGGACCAATAATATAAAAACAAGCGAATATTCTACTAAAGAATTAATGGAAGAATTAGAAGATGACGGATATATACCAGATATACCAGAAAATTTATTAGTAGGTGATGAAGTAACTTATATTCCAGAAAGTTCTACTTATAACTGGGCTGCACAATATTGCTCTGGTAGCTCATCAAATGATATTTTATTAGATAATGAGAGTGAAAATTTTAATATTACAAAATGGAGAGTATTAAATATTAATAAAGAAACAGGAATAATAGATTTAATATCAAATAAATCAACAATCGGTAAATTGCCATTAGATGGCACACAAGGATATAATAATGCTGTTAAATTATTAAATGATGCGTGTAATGCATTATATGGAAATAACAAAAAACAAATCAAAGCTAGAAGCATAAAGCTAGAAGATATAATAGCCAAAATACCGCAAGAATCATTGCAGATGATATATAATAATAGTAAAGGACAAAAAGGAGAAGAAAAAATAACATTTTTAACTCAACCAACTACTGAATATAAGAGAGCCGTATATCCAATTATATATGAAAATGAAAAATTTAGTGTAATCAATGGATATGAAAAACAAGATGGATTAGATATAAGTGAGCAAAATGAATTATATCCAAGAGTTGAAGGAAAATTAGAAGGAAATGCATCTAGAGCAAATAGCATAAAGCCATATCAAACCTTTTTTTCATTTACTGTAAAAAATGATTCTAAAAAAGATCCAAGCGATATTACAAATATAATATCTGCTAAAAATAGAAATGATTCATATTGGATTGCTACACGTTCAATACATATGTATAATGAGGATTGTTTATATGTTATTTATGAAATGACAAATACAGGTGTAGGAATGGGACATTTTTGTACTATAAATAATTTAATAACATTTTCATCAAGTTCATTAAGACCAATTGTATCTGTAAGAGCCAATTTATTAGTAAAAGATAATGAAATAGGATGGATAGTAAAATAAAAAGGAGAAGTACATGACTTTAGAAAAAGTACTAAGTTTAGCAATAAAAAAGCTAAAAGATAATAAAATACAAGAACCAAATTTAAAGGCAAAAATACTTCTTTGCCATACATTAAAGATAAAAAAGGACTACTTAATAATTTATTACAATAAAGAATTAACTAACAAAGAAGAAAACCAATATTTAGAAAATATAAATAAGTTATTAAATGGCATACCATTACAATATATTACTAAAGTTCAAGAATTTATGAAATTAAATTTCTACGTAGATGAAAATGTATTAATACCAAGAGCTGATACTGAAATTACAGTAGAAAATGTAATTGAATTTTGTAATAAAAATCCAAATAAACAATATAAAATATTAGATTTATGTACAGGAAGTGGAGCAATAGGAATTTCAATTGCTAAATACGTTGCAAACTGTAATGTAGTATGCGTAGATATTAGTAAGAGTGCTTTAGAAATAGCAAAAAGAAATGCAATAAAAAATAAAGTAATATCTAATATTGATTTTTATGAATCAGATTTATTTAAAAACATTCATGAAAAATTTAATATAATTGTTTCAAATCCACCATATATAAAAACATCAGTAATAAATACATTAGAAGAAGATGTACAAAATGAGCCACATATTGCTTTAGATGGAGGTAAAGATGGATTAAAATTTTATAAATTAATAATAAATGAAATAAATGATTTCTTAGAACCAAGGGGAGAAGTGTTTTTAGAAATCGGGTTTGACCAAAAAGATGAGGTAATAAAGTTAATTAAGGAAAAAGGCTCTTTTTCAAATATAGAAATAAAGAAAGACTTAGCAGGATTTAATCGTATGATTCATTTTAGTAAACAGTAATAATCTTACAAAGAAAGGAGAAGTATGTTAATATAAACTAACATATAGAATTGATATGTCGTTTTCTAAAAAAATGAAAGAAGAATTAAGTAAAATAAATAATTTATCAAATAAAGAAGCTGTAAAATTAGAGTTTATAGGTTATCTTATTAGCAATAACATTAATGTTACAAAATCTAAAATTAAGTATTCTACAGAAAATGAATTTAATATAAATCGTTTTGGTAAATTATTAAATAATCTAAATTTTAATTACAAAATTGAAATACAAGGAAAAAATTATATTATTTCATTTGACAAAGTGGAGTGCGAGTACTTAAGTTATATAGATAAAAAAATTCAAATACAAGAAGAAAATTTTAAAAAATTTGTGAAAAATGATATTGAAAAAAAAGCATTTGTTAGAGGAGCATTTTTAGGAGGAGGATCCTTAAATAATCCTAACAAAAAATATCATTTAGAAGTTTTACTTAGCAATGTTAAAAATGCACAATGTCTTATAGAAGTATTGAATAGTTTTAATATACAAGCAAAAATATTAGAAAGAAAGAATGCTACATCTATATACATAAAAGATTCAGAAGAAATATCTAAATTTTTAGCACTGATTGGTGCTAATAAAGCGGTATTAGATTTTGAAGAGATTAGAGTGGTAAGAAATACAAGAAATAACGTAAATCGCTTAGTAAACTGCGAAACAGCTAATTTAAATAAAACGGTTAATGCAGCTGTAGAACAAATACAAAATATTACATACTTAAAAAGTATTAAAAAATTCGAAGAACTTCCAGAAAATTTAAGAAAGATTGCAATATTAAGAATAGAAAATCCAGAAGTAAGTTTAACTGAATTAGGGCAGATGTTAGACGAACCAATAGGAAAATCTGGAGTAAACCATAGGCTAAAGAAAATTGGCGAGATAGCAGAGGAATATAGAAAATTAAAATCGAAATAAAACATATAAGTAAAAAATGGACAAAAATTATATATAATGAACTATATAGTTCATTATACATAATTTTATATAAGGAGTTAAGATGAAAAAAGAATTAGGAATTTATGTACATATTCCTTTCTGCAAAAGCAAATGTTATTATTGTGATTTTATTTCTTTTAAAGGAAAGGAAAAAGAAATAGAATCTTATATAAACGCGTTAAAAAAGGAAATTATTAATGAAAGTAAAAAGGGAAAAGATTACTTAGTTACAACTATTTATATAGGAGGAGGTACGCCATCTTACATAGATAGTAAATATATTGTAGAAATATTAAAAACTATTAAAAACAATTATTTAATACAAGAAAATGCAGAAATTACTATTGAAGTAAATCCAGGAACTGTTACAAAGGACAAACTAGATGATTATATTTTATGTGGTATAAATAGACTTAGTATTGGACTACAATCTACTAATAATTTCCTATTACAACAAATAGGAAGAATCCATACATATGAAGAATTTTTATTTACCTATAATATGGCTAGGCAAGTTGGATTTGAAAATATTAATGTTGATTTAATGCTAGCATTACCGAACCAGACAGAAGAAATGTTAGAAGAAAGTTTAAATAAAGTAATTTCATTAAAACCAGAACATATTTCACTATATTCATTAATACTGGAAGAGAATACTGTACTAGATAATATGATAAAAAATAATGTGTTAGAATTGCCACAAGATGAAGAAGAAAGAAAAATGTATTGGAATACAAAAAAAATACTTGAAAAAAATGGATATATACATTATGAAATATCAAATTTTGCAAAGAAAAATAAAATGTCAAGACATAATTATAATTGCTGGCTTCAAAAAGAATATATAGGTTTTGGAATATCGGCGCATTCA
This sequence comes from uncultured Clostridia bacterium, assembly GCA_947626205.1. Taxonomy (GTDB): domain Bacteria; phylum Bacillota; class Clostridia; order TANB77; family CAG-508; genus RGIG8482. Next base: position 2,191 of record CANQRO010000014.1, on the reverse strand, counting down.
TATTTAGAAAAAAAGAGATATTCAAATACAGAAAATTTAGAGCAATATATAAATTATTATTTAAACGAAAATGAAGAATCTAAACCTTCAATAGTAACAATACATGAAAACCAAACTTTGCAAGAAGAAGAAAAAGAATATATGATGTTGGGATTACGAAAATTAGAAGGAATTTCTATTTCTGAGTTTAAGAATAAATTTATCCAAAATCCAATATATATATTTCGTAAAGAACTAAATAAATTAGTGAATGAAGAATTAATAGAAATAAACGTAGATCAAATAAAATTATCAGAAAAAGGATTAGATTTTGCAAATTTAGTTTGGGAAGAATTCACATAAATATATTAAAGAAATCTATTATGTAAAAAGTCCTTCGTCTTATTCTTAAAGGCGAAGGACTTAAAAAAATATACTTATATATTTTTCTTCTTGTGTTTTTTTAATTGGTATGATAATATAAGAAAAATAAGATTGGAGTGATTTTTTTGAAAATTACTGATGTTAATGAATTAAAAGAAATAGCAAAAAAAATCCGCTATGGAATTATAGAAGCAGTACATGCTGGAAAATCTGGGCATCCTGGTGGTTCACTTTCTGCAGCTGATATTTTAACAGTATTATATTTTAATCAAATGAATATTAACCCTAAAGATCCAAAAGCATCTGGAAGAGATAGATTTGTTCTATCTAAAGGACATGCATCGCCGGCATTATATAGTACACTTGCTGAAAGAGGATATTTTGATAAAAAAGAATTATTAACTTTTAGAGGAATAGATAGTGTTTTACAAGGACATCCAGATATGAAGCATGTTCCTGGTGTAGATATGTCTACAGGTTCTTTAGGACAGGGAATATCTTGTGCTAATGGTATGGCTATGGCATCTAAATTAAATAGAGATGGTTATAGAGTTTATTGCTTAGTTGGTGATGGAGAAATAGAAGAAGGCCAAATCTGGGAAGCATTAATGAGTGCAAGTCATTATAAATTAGATAACTTATGCGTTATTGTAGACAATAATAATTTACAAATTGACGGTAGTATAGAGAAAGTTATGAACTCATACCCAATTGATTTAAAATTTGAGAGTTTTGGATTTAACGTTATTAATGTAGATGGACATAACATACAAGAATTGATAGATGCATTTAATAAAGCAAAATTAGTTAAAGGAAAGCCAACAGCAATAATTGCTAAAACAATCAAAGGAAAAGGTGTAAGCTATATGGAAAATCAAGTAGGATGGCATGGAAAAGCACCAAATGATGAAGAATATAAAATTGCAATCGAAGAATTAAAATAGAAAATAAATGAAAAATAGAAAATGAATAATTAAAATAGAAGATAAATAGTCAGAATAGAAGATAAATAATTAGAATAGAAGATAAATAATTAGAATAGAAGATAAATAGTCAGAATAGAAGATAAATAATTAGAATAGAAGATATTGAGATAATAATGGGTTTATAGGTAAAACCTAAAATGGTAAAAACCTAAATATATAAGCAAGGTATGTGGAAGAATATGAATTTAGATGTAAAAATAGCAACTCGTGAGAGCTATGGAAATAAATTATCTGAACTAGGAGAAAAAAATGAAAAAATAGTTGTATTTGATGCAGATTTATCAGAAGCGACTAAGACATCAATATTTGCTAAAAAATTTCCAAATAGATTTTTTGATATGGGAATTGCAGAACAAGACATGATGTCTACTGCAGCAGGAATTTCTACTTGTGGCTTTATCCCATATGTAAGCACATTTGCTGTATTTGCAGCAGGAAGAGCATATGATCAAATTCGTAATAGTATTTGCTATCCAAAATTAAATGTAAAAATTTGTGCAACCCATGCTGGAATATCTGTAGGAGAAGATGGAGCAACACATCAAATGTTAGAAGATATAGGACTTATGAGAGGACTTCCTAATATGACAGTTCTTAGTGTATCTGATGATATAGAAACAAAATGGGCAATTGAAGAGATTTCTAAAATAAATGGACCAACATATGTACGTTTATGTAGATTAAAATCTCCTATAATATATAATGAAGATCAAAAATTTGAAATAGGAAAAGGTATATTGTTTGGAGATGGAAAAGATGCAACAGTTATTGCAACAGGACTTGCCAATAATATCTCTTTAAATACAATAAAAGAAGCTCTTGAAGAAACCCGCTCGGTTGCC
>CANQRO010000013.1 GCA_947626205.1 uncultured Clostridia bacterium | reverse complement strand
GCAATCTGTATGGCATTTTGTAATCTACTTTACTTTGATGTTCTATTAAAAAATATATATCCTCTCCCTTTAGCTTATATACTATATCTGCTTCTCTTTCTTCATATTCTTTTGTTACAAAACTACTTTTATATTTTTCTATCTCTTCTTCCTTTATTTTATCTTCCTCTTTTAACTTCAATGCTTCATTTATTACATATACTGCATCTCTTTTATTGCTTAATATTTTCCTATATGTTTTATCATGTTCTTTATTTATCTTCTCTTTTTTACTGGTATCTTTTAATTTATCATTTAATTCTATTTTACCTATTATTTCATATTTTTCTTTTCCCTCTTCTACGCATTTATTTTCTTCCTCTACTTCCCTATTAACTTTGTTTTCATATTCCAAACATTTTAAATAGTCTTTATATGTAAATTTTACTATGCCTTTTCTTTCAAATATAGTATAATAATCTTTTGCTTTTTTGTCAATATATTGTTTAGAATTATTTTGTCTTTTTGTGTTTCTCTTTTCTATATACCTCGCCTCCTATTTTTTTATTTTGATAAATTTTCTTCTCCCTCTTGGAAATTTTATCGATTTGATTATTGAATAAATTTTTTAGATATAATTTGATATAAAATATGCTATTATGTTACACCCATATTGTGATTATGTCAATATGTATTTACTATTTTTAAATGGCAGTACAAAAATTGTACTGCCATTTCTTGGTAAAACTTCATTCATTTACGAATTTTTCAATTTCCATCTGAATTTCTAATGTTTGTGATACACATCCGCGTACTCTCATGTACTTTCTTACATATTTCACAAATTGTTCTTCATTCATCTTAAATTTCCTCATAATCCGTTCTGCTTGTCTAAGCTTTTTATTTTCTTGTTCATTAGTTTCTAATTGCCAATTTGCAAGCATTTTTTCAACTTTTGGTATTAAAATCATAAATGCTCCTTTCGTTTTGCCAAACTATGCACTATTGCATATCTTTATTATATTACTTTACATAATTTAAGTCAAGTTGGCTAATCGTTCCTTTGTTACTTTTAGCATTTCCTCATATTTTTCTTTTTTATCTTTTTCTTCTTTTATTTTGTTTTCTGGTGCTTTTGAAATAAATCCTTGGTTTGATAACATTTTGGTAGATCTTTCTACTTCTTTTTCTAAACGTTCTACCTCTTTTTCTAAACGTTCTTTTTCTTCTTTTAAATCTACTAAATCTTCAAAAGGCATATATACTTCCATACCATTTGCTATAATAGATAATGCATTTTGAGGAATACCTGTCTTTTCTTCTTTAAGTATTATTTCATTTCCAAATCCTAATTTTAATATAAATTCTTTTGATTCTTCAATTTCTTTTTTATATGTATTTGTTACAAATATTAGGTTTGCTTTTTTAGCAGGATGTACATTCATATTGGCTCTCGTATTACGAATTCCTATAATAATTTGCTTTAAGTTTTCAATAAAATCATTATCTGTATTATAATTTACTATTTTCTTTGCTTTTGGCCAAGATGATACCATTAAGTCTTTATTATCATAATTTACCAATTTTGAATAAATTTCTGATGTTATAAAAGGCATAAATGGATGTAATAATTTTAAACTATCTCCAAAAACATAATTTAAAACAAAGCTTACTTGTACTTTTTCTTTCTCATTATTGCTATATAATCTTGTTTTAGCAAATTCAATATACCAATCACAAAATTCATTCCAGATAAAGTTATATATTTTATCTAAAGCAATTCCTAAATCATATTTTTCTAAATTTTCTGTTACTTCTTTAATTAATGTATCTAACTTATTTAAAATCCATCTATCTTCTATTCTTAATGCATTATCTTTATATAATCCTGTAGCTTCATCTTTTATTTCTTTTGAAAACTCTAATATTTTTTCGTCTTCTGCTAAATTCATTGTAACAAATTTAGCTGCATTCCAAATTTTATTTGCAAAATTTGATGCTTGTTCTACTTTTTCTGGCATATAACGAATATCATTTCCCATAGTAGTACCAGAAAGTACAGAAAATCTTAAGCTATCTGCTCCATACTTATCTATTACATCTAATGGATCTACTCCATTACCTAATGTTTTAGACATTTTTCTTCCTTGACTATCTCTAATAATTCCATGAATTAAAACATCTTTAAAAGGTACTTCACCCGTAAATTCTATTCCTTGAGACATCATTCTAGATATCCAGAAAGTTATAATATCAAATCCTGTTACTAAAACATTTGTTGGATAAAATCTTTTATAATCTTCGTTTTCCACATTTGGCCAACCAAGAGTTGAAAATGGCCATAAAGCAGAGCTAAACCAAGTATCTAAAGTATCTTCATCTTGTTTTAAATTACTTGAGCCACATTTTTTACATACTTTTGGGGCTACTTTAGATACATTTATTTCACCGCAATCTTGGCAATAATATGCAGGAATTCTATGTCCCCACCATAATTGACGTGATATACACCAATCTTTTATATTATCCAACCAATTGAAATATTGTTTTTCATATCTTTTTGGCACAAATCTAGTTTCGTCGTTTCTTACTGCATCTGCAGCTTTTTTGGCTAATTCCTTCATACTTACAAACCATTGAGTTGATATTTTAGGTTCTATTGTATGTTTACATCTTTCACATTTTGCTACATTATGAGAATATTCTTCTACTTTTACTAGTGCTCCAATTTCTTTTAATTTTTCTACTATTTTTTCCCTAGCTTCTAATAAATCCATTCCTTTATATTCTGGAACTAAATTTCCCATTTTAAAGTTTTCATCAAACACTTCTATAATTTCTAAATTATGTCTTAATCCTGCTTCGTAGTCGTTCATATCATGTGCTGGTGTAATTTTAACACATCCTGTTCCAAATTCTTTTTCTACAAATTCATCTGCAATAATTGGAATTTCTTTATTCATAATAGGTAATATACAAGTTTTTCCTACTAAGTCTTTATATCTTTCATCATCTGGATGAACAGCAACAGCTGTATCTCCTAACATTGTTTCTGGCCTTGTTGTTGCTACTATTATATATTTATCTTCTGTGCCAGTAACTTTATATCTTATGTGCCATAAATGCGATGCTTCTTCTTTATATTCTACTTCAGCATCTGATATAGATGTGTTACAACTTGTACACCAGTTAACCATTCTTTTTCCTTTATAGATTAAACCTTTTTCATATAATCTAACAAATTGTTCTAAAACAGCATCAGACATACCTTCGTCTAATGTGAATCGATTTCTATCCCAATCGCAAGAACATCCTAATTTTTTTTGCTGATTTTGTATAATTCCACCAAATTCATTGGTCCATTTCCATGCTTCGTCTAGAAACTTATCTCTTCCAAGTTCTTGTTTTGTTTTTCCCTCGTTTTTTAATTTCTCTACTACTTTCATTTCTGTAGAAATTGCTGAATGGTCTGTTCCTGGAAGCCATAAAGTATCATATCCTTGCATCCTCTTAAATCTTATTAGAATATCTTGAATTGTATCATCAAGTGCATGCCCCATATGTAATTTTCCAGTTACATTTGGTGGTGGCATCATAATACAGAATGGCCTTTTTTCTTTATCCATACTTGGCTTAAAATAACCATTTTTCTCCCAATCATTATATAATTTTTCTTCAAATTCACCTGGGTTATACTTTTCTTGTAATTTGTGTTTTAAATTTTCGCACATATTTTTTCCTCCTTTAAAATACATTAAAGCTTCACCCTTATATAAGGGTGAAGCTTTAGTTCACGGTACCACCTTAATTTATATGAATTTATATCATATATCTTAGTTAGCATTTAACGTTGCTTAAACGAATATTTCTACTTTTATTCAAAATATTAACTCCAAAGCTACTTCGATTTGCCTTTTTCTTATAGAAACTTTCAGTCTATGATTTCTACTCTCTTTTAGCAAGTACAAATTTACTCCTCTTTTTCCTAGTTTTTATATATGGTATTAATTTTACTATCATAAATTTAATTTGTCAACCCTAAATATTAAAATATACTATTAATGCTCCAATAATAGCCAAAATAAAGCCCATAATTTTCATTCCGCTAGTTGCTTCATTTTGATCTCCAAAACTAAATAGCTTTTTACTTAATTTTCTTGCATCAAACGCCATTATTGTGCCAACTAATACAATTAAAATTCCTATTAATAATAATATTTCTTTCATATGCCTCAACATCCTTTTTATATATACATAATATTATTTTTATTAGAGTTTGTCAATTGTTAATAATTTAGTTAAATCTTAATTTTATTAACTTTTTATATTTCGATACGATTTTGAAATTTTTCTTTTACAATTTTCTTAAGTAATTTATTTTTTTCTTTTTCTAATTTGGGATCATCTTGTAAAATTTTTATTACTAAGCTTTGTATCATTTTTAAAATTGGCATATCTTCAAATAAATTAGCAATTTTAAATTCTGGAAGCCCATGCTGTTTAGTTCCAAAAAATTCTCCTGAACCTCTTAGTTCCAAATCTTTTTCAGATATAATAAAACCATCATTAGTTTCTTGCATTACTTTCATTCTTTCTCTTATTATTTCTGAATTTCCTTGATATTTTAATATACAATATGATTTATATTCTCCTCTTCCTACTCTACCCCTTAACTGGTGAAGTTGTGCGAGTCCAAAACGTTCTGCATTTTCTACTACCATAATGCTTGCATTAGGTACATTAAGTCCTACTTCAATAACTGTTGTAGATATTAAAATATCTATATTACCATTTTTAAATTCTTCCATAATCATATCTTTTTCTTTAGGTTTCATTTTTCCATGTAAATATTCTACTTTATATTCTGGAAATATTTCTTTTTTATATTTTTCAGCAAGTTCAATTACAGATTTTAAATTTAATTCTTCATTTTCTTCTACTAAAGGACATACAATGTATGCTTGCCTTCCTTCCTCTACTTGCTTTTTTACGAAGTTATTTACTCTTTCTTCTAAAGATTTTGTAACCGCAAATGTATCTATTTTTTTTCTATTAGGTGGTAATTCATCAATAATTGATATATCTAAATCACCATATAAAATTAATGCTAAAGTTCGTGGAATTGGAGTTGCTGTCATAACTAATACATCTGGATTTTTTCCTTTATTTGATATTACTTTTCTTTGTCTTACACCAAAACGATGTTGCTCATCTGTTACAACTAATCCTAAATTAGAAAATTTAACATTTTCTTCTAATATAGCATGTGTTCCTATTAATACATCAATTTCTCCATTTTCTAATCTTTGTAAAATTTCTTCCTTTTTCTTTTTAGTAATTCCACTAATTAATAATTCGCATTTTATTCCTAATGGAGATAAAACCTTCGTAAATTCTTCCATGTGCTGTGTTGCGAGTATTGCTGTTGGAGCCATAATTGTCATTTGATATCCTGATTTTACTGCTTTATATGCTGCAATTATACTAACAATTGTTTTTCCGTGATCCAACATCGCCTTGTAGCAATCTATTCATCGGCTTTTCTTTTTCCATATCTAAATCTATTTCTTCTAATACACGAAGTTGTGCTTTTGTTAAATTGAATGGAAGTGTATTTATAATATCTGACATTTTTACATCTTTAGAAAATTTTATTCCTTTTTGTTCTTCAGTATATTGATTTTTAAGTGTAATAAGTGCAAGTTGCATACTAAGTAACTCTTCAAAAACTAATCTTCTTCTTGCTAAGTTAAATTCTTCGAAGCTAGTTGGAAAGTGTATTTTGTTAATTGCCTCTTCTAAGGATAGTAATTTATAATCATCTAATAGATACTGTGGTAGTGTTTCTTTTAAATATCCTTTTGTTATTTTTAATGCATTTTCTATCATTTGTCTTATCACATTTTGAGATAAACTGTATGTTAAAGGATAAATTGGTATAATTTTTCCAGTATTTTTGCTTCCACCCTCTTCATCAAAAGTAGGTGATAAAATTTCTACATTGCCTTTTTTCCTACTCACTTTTCCAAAAAATGAATATGTTTTACCTAAAGTAAATTTGCTTTTTAAATAACTTTGATTATACCAAGTAACAATTGCACTTGATGTATCATCACGTACTATTAATTTATATATTGTCATATTTTTTCTATATGTTCTAATTTCACTCACTTTAGATACACAAATAGCTTGAATTAACGCTTCTTCTCCATCTACTGTATCCGCTATTTTTGTTACTTTACTTCTATCTTCATGTTCTCTTGGATAATAAGTAATTAAATCTCTTATTGTATATATTCCAAGCTTATTAAGTAGTTTAACACGGTTTGGTCCTACTCCTTTTATAAACTGAACATTTTCAGATAAATCAATCACAATCTTGCACCTCTTTTCTCATTTTTATTCTATCATATTTTACTAATGTTTCAATATATTTTTAGCAATAAATCATATTTCGTATTTACAATTTTTTATAATTAACGTCATATAATAATTATATCAAAACGAAATTAGAGTTACAAATTAAAGTTTAAATTAGAAAAATATAACCATTTTTATCTTTACATAAAATTAAAAATTACATATCATATAATATTTTTTTAATAAAGTATTGTTTTTTTTTTAATATTGTGATAAACTAATTGATAGACAATTTATTAAACTTTATAGGAGGTGCGATTTTAAAATGGCAAAATGTGAAATTTGTGAAAAAACATTAACTCACGGAAATAAATTAAGTATTACTCGTTCTCATATTAGTAAAAGAACTACAAGAGCTTGGAAACCAAATTTAAGAACAGTAAAAGCTATGGTAGATGGTCAAGTAAAAAGAATTACTGTATGTGCAAAATGTTTACGTGCAGGAAAAGTTACTAGAGCTTAAGAAAATATAAACAGTAGGTAATTAAGCCTACTGTTTTGTTTTGTATAAATTATATGTACTAATCCTTTATACCAAATATTAATTTAACAAAACCTCTTAAAAATTTAGGTACTTTTTTTACTACTATTTGCATGCCGTTCCACACTCCTTTTTTATTAGCATGAAAGCCAAATTAAGCCTAATATTAAAATTGCAAATCCAATTAAAAATAACCAACCTGCAATTGGAAGTAATAGTACTAATAGAATGCCAAATCCCATACCAATTAAGCAGACTCCACATGTTTTTTTTAGCATTCCAAACATAATACCTTACCTCCTATCTTTATTATATTATATTATATTAATTTATAAAAAAAAGGTGATAGTATGAAATTAAATAAACAAGAAATCATAGAATTAGTAGAAGATTTGAAATTAGCTTATCCAGATGCAACTTGCTCTTTAGATTTTTCTACTCCTTTCGAATTAGTTGTAGCAGTTATGCTCTCTGCACAATGTACAGATGAAAGAGTAAATAAAACTACGCCTGCATTATTTTCAAAATATAAAACGCCAGCAGATTTTGCTACTATTAATTTGAACGAACTAGAAAGGCTTATTCATCCTTGTGGATTTTATAAAAATAAAGCAAAAAACATAAAAGCATGTGCTACAAAAATAGTAGAAGACTTTAACGGTCTAGTTCCTAAAACTATGGAAGAATTATTAACTCTTCCTCGGTATTGGTAGAAAAAGTGCAAACGTAATTTTATTAGAAGTTTTTGGTATTGCAAATGGTATTGCTGTTGATACTCATGCAAAACGTATATCTAATCGTTTAGGATTATCTAATAATAAGGAACCTGAAAAGATTGAACAGGATTTGTTAAAAATTTTTCCAAAATCTTATTTAAAAGATATAAATCATTTATTTGTATGGCATGGTCGTAATACTTGTGATGCAAGAAAGCCTAAATGTGAAAAATGCAGTGTAAGAAAATTTTGTAATACTTATTTAAATAATATTTAGAGTTCACATATTTTTCACTTTTCATATTATTGACAAATTTTACAATAAGTTATATATTTAGCATATAAAAATAAATTTACATAGGAGGAAAAATTATGTTAAAAATGAAGTCAAAATTTATTGCACTATTTATTACTATTTTATTAGTTTTATCAACAACTGTATTTGCTAGCGATGCTGATATTATGCCAATATCTGAAGAAACTAATACCGTTGATACTAATACAGTAACTTCAGACGAGCAAGAAACTGAACCAATGCCTGAAATTCGTAATGATGATTTATACATATTTGATAATAACATAGACATGGATCAGTTAGTTGATGGAAATGTGTTTCTTTTTGGTAAAAATATCACCGTATCTGGTAGTGTAAATGGTTCATTATATGCATTTGGAGACAATATCACTTTCACAACAGATGCATACATTGTTCAATCTATATACGCTGTTGGAAACCATATAACACTTGACGGTTATGCTACAGATTTTTATCTTGCAGCAACTACATTAGATATTACTCAAAATGGATTTGCAGTTCGTGATTTAAAAGCACTTGCTGGAACGTTTAATTTTAATGGTGGCGTTGGAAGAAATGCAAATGTAACATGTAATACTTTCAATTTTAATACAAGTGAAGATGCTCCAGCAATTGTATATGGAGATTTAAATTATTCTTCTGCAAATGAATTATCACTTTCAGAAGATTATGTACAAGGAGAAATATCTTACACTCCACATATAGAACAGGAAAATGGTAATTCAACTGTTTGGGATATGATATTACAAAAAGTTATTAACTTCTGCAATGTTTTACTTCTTGCCATTGTAGTATTCTTACTATTTTTATGGATAGCACCTAAATTTGTTGAAGTTTCTGGAAAATATATTGGTATAAAGAAAAGCTTAATATCATTTGGTATCGGTATTTTAAGTACAATTATTGCATGTGTTCTTATTATAGTATTGCTATTTAGTACAGTTGGAATGCCTTTAAGCCTAATTCTTTTAGGACTATTAATATTAGGTTTATTAATTGCTAATTCAGTTGTATGTATTTCTATAACTTATAAATTAAAAGAGAAATTTAAATATAATAAGAATTACCTAACCTATATTATTTTTATTATTAGTGTTCTTGTTATTTGGTTATTAGAACAAATACCTTATGTTGGATTTGTAATTAGCATTATAGTAAACTTCTTAGGTTTAGGAATTATTTTACACTATTTATTTACTAAAAATGTTAAATCTTCAAGCCAAGAAAAAGTTGTAAATACAAATAATTAGTTTTTAAAAATACAGTATAGTATAAACTATACTGTATTTTTGTTTTTATTTGTTTTAATAAATTATCAATTTAATTGCATTTTTGCTTTAATATTTTTATAGTTTCTTTGTAGTTTTCCGTCTTTAAAATTCCAGTTCCGACTACAGCAATATCCACACCCGATTCATATACTTTTTGTATATTTCCCATATTTATACCACCATCTGCCTCAATATCGACTTCTAAATCATTTTCTTTTATATGTTTTCTTAGTTTTTTTATTGTATCTAGTTTTGCTTCTATTAAAGGTTGTCCTCCTTTTCCTGGTTCAACTGTCATTACTAATACCATATGAATAAGTGGCAAAAATTCATAAATTTCTTCAATGTCTGTACTTGGCTTAATAGATATACCAGTTTTTATACCATTATCTTTTAATTTTTGAATATGTTTAAGTACATCTTCTCTATTTTTACAAGCTTCATAGTGAAATGTAATTCTATCTGGTGCAAATGGAATATACTCTTCAATATATGAATCTATATCTTCTACCATAAGATGAACATCAATCGGTATATTAGAAACTTGTTTAACTTCATTAGTAAATTCCAACATTTTTTTACTAGTATTAGCTTCTACAAATTTTCCATCCATTACATCAATATGGTAATAATCTGTATGTGCAACTTCCAAATTATAAATTACTTTTACAGAATCTTTCTCTACTGATAATAGTGATGTTGATATTTCTACCATTTGTGTTCCTCCTTATTTTTTAAATCTTTATACATTTTAACATAATTTTCATATCTAGATTTTGCAATTTTTTCTTCTAATAATGCTTGTCTTATTCCACATTTTTCTTCTTTAATGTGACTACATCCAACGAACTCACAATTTACTTCATATTGTCTCATTTCTTTGAAATATTTAACAAGATTTTTACTTTCTATTTCACAAATATCAAAAGTGGAAAAGCCTGGTGTATCTGCAATATATGTATCATCTTTTATTTTATAAAGCTTAGATATAGTTGTTGTATTTTTCCCTTTTTTATTTTTATTACTAATTTCCCCTTCTTTTGTTAAATTATCTCCTATTATTTTATTCAGCAATGTTGATTTTCCAACTCCTGAGTTTCCAGCAAATGCACTAATTTGTCCCGTCAAACATTGTTTAATTTTATTTATTCCTTCTCCATTTTTTGCACTTGATATAATAACATTATATCCTATATCTTCATATATCTTTTTAACTTCATTTACTTCGTTATCCTTTGCCAAATCTAACTTATTTAGTATAATAATAGGTGTAATACCTAAAAATTCTGAAAAAGCTAATTGTTTATCTAATAATAATAAATCTGGCTTTGGCATCTTCATTGATACAACAAATACTAATCTAGTAATATTGGCAATTTTAGGTCTTTTTATATAATTAGTTCTTTCTAAGATTTTAGTAATAACCATATTTTCATTTTCTATTTTTTCAAACTCCACATTATCTCCAACGGTTGGAGTAATGTCATTTAATTTCATTTTTCCTCTGGCTACAGCTTCATAAATTTTATTATCATATTCAATATAATATATATTAGAAATATTACTTATAATTTTACCTTGCATTAATTCTCCTTTATAAAATAACTTGAAAATAACCCCTAAACAAATTTTATTATTTAGGGGTTAATAATATTATTCGATAGTTAATTTGTCTTTTTCATTTAAATTAAATTGTTCTGTACGTTTTAAGTTTCCATCAATATATACTTTTACTGTAACCGTTCCTATACCCTGTACAGATATTTTTTGACTTGTATATGCTTCACTTACAGATTTTTCTTCTACTTGTTCATCATTTACAGTTACTCTTAGCTTTACATTTTTAGGTGATTTATCATTATCTACTTCATTTGTTGTATCTTTACTTTCTTCATACCCTGTAATAGATTTTACATTAATAGTTACAGTTCCAGTTTTTATTTGAGCAATTCTATTTACAGTTATAGTAATTTCTGTCTCTGCATCTACCATGCTTCCAGCCTCTTTATCTTGCTTTAACACTCTTCCATCATCTTTTGTTTTATCTTCATCATAAATAACATCTTTTACTTTTAATTTATTGTCTGTAAGTAATTTTCTTGCTTCTGCTTCAGTTTTTCCTATTAAATAAGGTACAGTTACTTGCTCAATTCCAGTTCCTATACTAACGTGTATTTTTACTGTGTCTCCAGCATTTACTTCTTTGTTTGGTTCAGTTTCTTGGCTGACAACATATCCTTCTTGAATTGTTTTACTTGTTTCTTCTATTACCTCTGGAACTAAATTTGCTGCTTGTAAATCTGCAATAGCTTCTTCCTTTGTTTTTCCTACTACCTTTGGAACTATTGTTAATTCCTGTCCTTTACTAATTACCACCTTTATTTCTGATTTTTCTTTTACTTTATAATTTTCTTCAAAATTTGGTTCTTGTTTTATAACAAATCCTTCTGGGACATCTACACTATATTGCTCTTCTACTTCAATATATTGAAGTTTTGCATTTTGTGCCATATTTCTAGCTTCTTCTCTACTTACACCTACTAAATTTGGAATTTGTACTTCTTTCACAGTTGTTAATTTAAGTGCAAAATAAGTAATCGCTACTGTAGCTACAAATATAAGTATAGCTCCTACAAAGAATGAAAATATTTTATGTTTTTTTACAAACTTCATAAATTTACCTTCTTTATTTTTACTTTCAGATGAATTCTTTTTTGGTTCCTTACTTTCCTCTTGAATTTCTTTGTTATACATTGTTGGTATTTTTTGAGTTGGAAAATCATTTTCGGTATCCTTCAAAAATACAAAATTACCATCTGGATTTTTAAGTGCCATATTTAAATCTTTTAACATTTCGCTAGCACTTTGATAACGTAATGTAGGATCTTTTTGCATTGCTTTTATTACAATTTTATTTACAGACATTGGAATTGTAGGGTTTAATAATATTGGTTCTTTTGGTGTTTCTTGCATATGCATTAAAGCTATAGAAACTGGAGTATCTGCATCAAAAGGAACTTTTCCTGTTAGCATTTCATACATAACAACTCCTAATGAATATAAATCAGATTTTGCATCTGTAAACCCACCTCTAGCATGTTCAGGTGAAAAATAATGTACAGATCCAATTGTTGCTCCAAACGCTGTAATTGTAGAGTTTGAAACTGCTTTTGCAATTCCGAAGTCTGTTACTTTTGCTACTCCTTCTTCAGTAATGATAATATTATGTGGTTTAATATCTCTATGAATTATATTATTTTTATGTGCTGTTTCTAAGGCCGAAGCAATTTGAATAGCTACGTTAACAGACCATTTCCATGATAACCTTCCTTCTTCTTGAATTACCTCTTTAAGAGTTCTACCTTGAACTAATTCCATTACAATATAATATAGATTTCCCTCATTACCTACATCATAAACACTTACAATGTTTGGATGGCTTAAGCTAGCAATTGCTTGTGCTTCAGAACGAAATCTTCTAATGAATTCTTCATCTGTTGTAAATTCATCTTTTAAAATTTTAACAGCTACATATCTATTTAAAACATGGCATTTTGCCTTATATACAGTTGCCATTCCACCATTTCCAACTTTTCTAATAATTTCGTATCTATTTGCAATTAATCTACCTTCTAAATTCATTTTTCATCTCTCCCAATATTAATCATTTTTTATTACTATAACAGTAATATTATCGTATCCTCCAAGTTCATTTGCTTTGTTTACTAAATTGTTGCAAGAATTACTCAAATTCTTTGTTACTTGTTCATATATTTCATTTTCAGTTACCATATTAGTTAATCCATCTGAACATATAATCAATATATCATCTTTCAAGAAACCCTTTACAGTTATATCTGGC
This sequence comes from uncultured Clostridia bacterium, assembly GCA_947626205.1. Taxonomy (GTDB): domain Bacteria; phylum Bacillota; class Clostridia; order TANB77; family CAG-508; genus RGIG8482. The sequence continues at coordinate 8,837 of CANQRO010000013.1, read as the reverse complement.
TCTACAAATGGCGTACAACCAACAGCTTTTATAAGCATATTCTTTTTAGGATGTGTTTCAGCTTCCTCTTTTGTTATAGTTCCATCATGCACTAAAGTTTGTACATAGCTATGATCTTCAGTAATTTTACGCATAAAAGTTTTTCTAATACGATAAATTCTACTATCTCCAATATGTCCTATAAATGCTCTATTATTATATATTAAGCAAACTTCTAATGTAGTACCCATATTTTCTAATTCTGCTACTTCTTTTGCTTTTTCATATACTACCATATTAGCAAACTCCATTGCATTTCCAATAAGTTTTAAAATACTTTCTTTATCATGTTCTATTTTATTAAAATTTGTTTCTATATAATTTTTTACAGATATAGTAGCAAGTTTACTTGCTATTTCTCCTCCGTTATATCCTCCCATTCCATCTGCCAATATAAACAGTTTTAACTCTTCATTTTTGGGAGCAATATATAAATAGTCCTCATTCATGTCTCTTGCTTTTCCAATATCTGTTTTAGCAAAAACCCTCATTCTTCCTCCTTGCAATTTTTTAAGTTCTTCTTTCGTAATTGCCCACATGCTGCATCAATATCTGAGCCTAGTTCTCTTCTTATAGTCGCTACAATTCCATTATCATTTAGGTAATCCCTAAATTTTATTATATTTTCATTTGTACTTTTTACAAAACTACCATTTTCTATTTTATTAATTGGTATTAAATTTACATGGCATAACATTCCTTTTAATAATTTTACAAGTCTTTTTGCGTCCTCTAAATTATCATTATTATCCTTTGCTAACGCATATTCAAAAGAAATTCTTTTATTTGTTTTAGCTATGTAATCCTTACATGCCTTCATTAATTCTTCTAATGGATATTTATTATTTATAGGCATCATACTACTTCTTTTTTCATTTGTTGTAGCATGCAAAGAAATTGATAAAGTGCATTGTAAGTCTTCATTTGCTAAATCGTATATTCTAGGAACAATTCCGCTTGTTGATATACTTATATGCCTTGCACCAATATTTAAACCTTTTGGATCATTTATAATTCTAATTGCATTTAATACATTATCATAATTATCAAATGGTTCTCCAATTCCCATAAATACAATGTTAGAAACTTTAATATTAGAATCTCTTTCTACTGCTAAAATTTGCTCTATAATTTCTCCAGAAGTTAAACTTCTTGCAAATTGAATGCCTGTTGATGCACAGAACTTACATCCCATCTTACAACCAATTTGTGAAGAAACACAAATACTGTATCCATGATGATAACTCATAAGTACAGTTTCTATCGCATTTCCATCTAAAACGTCAAATAGATATTTTTTTGTTCCATCTTTAGATTTTTGTTTTTTTAAAATGTTGAATTTGCATAAAGTAAATTCCTTTTTTAATTTTTCCCTTAAATCTAAAGATAAATTCGTCATTTCATCAAAACTTGTAATATTTTCTTGATACAACCATTTAAAAATTTGTTCTGCACGATATGGTTTTTCACCTATATTTATAAGTTCATTCTTTAGTGCTTGTAATGTATAATCTTTAATATTTTTCATAAAAACTTTCTTTCTAAAATACTATAATTTTGCTAATTTACTTATATCACAAACTATTATTTTTTTCAATAGTTATTATAAATTTGTCTTAATGTATTACATGAAAAATAAATATATATCTTTTATTCTCAAAATAAGCTAATTAGTTTTACTATTTATGCACAAAAAGAACCCACACACCAAAACTTCTGGTGTGTGGTAAGGCTTTATACTCTTGCATGAATATCGTATAAAAACGTATCTTCAAGCGGTAAGAGTGCCGCAGATGTTGTTCTTACACGACAACCCTCAAAAAACGCTTCCGCTGTTTCCTGTACGATTTCATCTACAGAAACAGCATTTCCTGTTATGCTATCTCTTATAGGGTCTGTGCTCCCTTTAATTACCCCATTAGCACTAACAGAAACATCAGTAGGGATATCTACTATAGGAATATCCCTAAATTCCTTAAGAAAATCCACATGAACTCGCCCAAAATTTACTCCTTCTTGAGCTTCATCCGTTAAGCAAACACCGATGTGTATGCACACAGTTCCTTTTTCACGGATTTCAAGCTTTTGTAAGCTGGTAATTTCTGCAAAAGCCTGATCCATTGCTTCTTTAATCCGTGTGCTTGCTAACTCTACAAGATCCCGCTTCTTGCTCTCGTAATTATTGCTTAACGAGAGTTTCATTTCCTTCAAATTCATTTTTGTCTCCTTCTACCTACTCTCTTTCATAATTTCAAGAGCAGGATTTTTATATTATTTTAATATCTATATTATACCATATTATGTAACCTTTTGCAAATTATGTAATCTTGGTACCTATATTTTGATTATTATATACATAAAAACCACACACCAAAACTTCTGGTGTGTGGTAAGAGATTACTAGTACACCCTGATCAGGGCATGTACAGGAATTTTCGTGCTGTTTTCAGTATCCAGCGGATCTAATTTTATGTCCGCTTCTTCAAGCGCCTTTTTCAGCGCGTCTTCTGTTACCTTCTGCAGGTCCGAAGGAAGTAACCGTTTTAGGGCAGGCATGACAATGGTATTATTGTCACGGCTCAAAGCAAAGCTCTCAGCTCTTTCATCAATGCTGTAGGTCATATTCAAATCTATGACCCCATTATTGGTGAAATCCCTGGCTGCAACAGCTCCTTCAAGGATCCTGTTAACAATATCCTCTATTTTTCCCGAGATATTGTTTTTCAGTTCCTCGGACTCTTTGATCCGAAGATCTGCTACTTCGGTTCTCTTTTCCTTTAAATTCATTTTTGTCTCCTTTTCTACCTACTCTCATTCATAATTTTGTGAGCAGGATTTTTTTATTATTTTTATACACTTTTATTATACCACTTTATGTAACTTTTTGCAAATTATGTAATCTTGTCTTGTAGTTATTCTAAATTTATTGGCTGAAATGCTTAATATTTATTGTTATTACATTGTAGGCATAATTAATTTATACTATTTATAATATTTATTTTAAAACTTCAATTTATTTAAACATTTCTTCACTTTATACTTTTTTTATCATATAATAATTACAGATAAATAAAAGATATAATTATATTTTTTATTGTAGAAATATAAAGAAGGTTGTTTTTATGAATAACAAAAATTACAAATTAGCAATAGTTGGTGCTACTGGACTTGTTGGCAGAACTGCATTAAAAGTTTTAGAGGAGAAAAACTTACCTATTTCAGAATATGTATTTTTTGCTTCTAGTCGTTCTAAAGGAAAAGAACTTACATTTCAAGGGAAAAAATACATAGTTAGGGAACTAACTGAAGATTCTTTTAAAGAAGGATTCGATTTTGCTATTTTTTCTGCCGGCTCTGAAACAGCTAAAAAATACGCACCAATTGCCGCTTCTTGTGGCTGTATCGTAGTAGACAATAGTAGTGCTTTTAGAATGGATAAAGATGTTCCATTAGTAGTTCCAGAAGTAAACCCAGAAGAAATTTTAAATAATCATGGAATTATAGCTAATCCAAATTGTTCTACTATTCAAGCTGTTCTTCCTTTGAAAGCCTTAGATGTAAAATATGATATTAAGCGAATAGTTTACTCTACCTATCAAGCTGTTTCTGGTGCTGGTATGAAAGGAATTTTAGATTTAGAAAACGGTGCAAAAGGAGAAGCTATGCAAAAGTTTCCTCATCCAATTTATAATAACTGCTTACCTCATATTGATGTATTTTTAGATAATGGATATACAAAAGAAGAAGAAAAAATGATTAATGAAACTAGAAAAATTTTGAAAAAACCAGATTTAAAAATAACTGCTACTTGTGTTCGTGTTCCCGTAATAAACTCACATAGTGAAAGTATTAATTTAGAATTTTCTAAACCATTTACAGTACAAGAAGTAAAAGAAACTTTACAAAATTATCCTAACATTATCTTATTAGACGATGTACAAAACAATGTATATCCTCTTGCAACAATAGCTAGCGGACATGATGAAGTTTATGTAGGAAGGATTAGACGAGATGAAAGCATTGAAAATGGATTAAATTTATGGGTTGTTGCAGACAATGTAAGAAAAGGTGCTGCATCAAATGCTATTCAAATTGTAGAAGAATTAATAAAATCAAAAACAAAGTAAACATTAAAATAATTTAATATGTGTTAAACTGCACTTCAAAAAATATGTAATTTTTGAAGTGCAGTTTAAAATATATCTTTAAGAATTTACTTAATACAAAAATTAGAATTATCTACATCTGTCCTTTCTTCATAAATTCTGTATACATCTTAGAATTCTTTCTCAAATTATTTATAACTTCCTCTAATGTATCTAATAAATAGTCTACATCTTCTTTAGTATTTTCCTCGCCAAATGTTACTCTTAACGTACCATATGCAGTTTCCGGTTCTAATCCTATTGCTAATAATACATGTGATGGTGATGGAGAACCAGTTGAACATGCTGAACCAGATGATGCACATATTCCTTTCGCATCTAATTTTAATAATATGGCATCTCCTTCAACAAACTTAAAAGAAATATTAGCATTTCCAGGCAATCTTTTTTGTCTATGACCATTAACTTTAACAAACGGTATTTTTTCCTCTACTTTCGAAATATAATAATCTCTTAGGCTTATTAATTTTTCATTGTATTTATCAAAATTGTCATAAGCAAGTTCTATAGCTTTCCCAATTCCAACAATTCCTGCAACATTTTCAGTTCCCGCTCTCATATTTCTTTCTTGATGTCCACCATCTTGCAATTTTTCAAACTTTACTCCATTTCTTACATATAATGCTCCCATTCCTTTAGGTCCATAAAATTTATGAGCAGACATAGATAATAAATCTATATTCATTTCCTCTACATTAATTCTTACATTACCTATTGCTTGAACTGCATCTGTATGAAAACACACTCCATGTTTTTTTGCTATTTGCCCTATTTCTTTAATAGGTTCAATAGTTCCAATTTCATTATTAGCAAACATAACAGATATTAAAATAGTATCATCACAAATACTATTCTCCAATTCTTCTAAATTAATTAACCCTTCTTTATCGACATTTAAATAAGTTACTTTAAAGCCTTGCCTTTCTAGATTTTGACATGTATGTAATACGGCTGGATGCTCTATTTTAGTAGTTATAATATGATTTCCTTTACATTTATTTGCATATGCAACTCCTTTAATTGCTAAATTATCACTTTCACTTCCACAAGAAGTAAAATAAATCTCCTTAGCACTTGCTGAAATAGCTTTAGCAATTTTTTCACGTGCTTCTTCTACTGCTTTTCTAGATTTTCTACCTAAACTATAAATAGATGAAGCATTCCCAAAATTTAAGGAAAAATATGGTAACATTTCTTTTAATACTTCTTCTTTAGTATAAGTTGTAGCAGCATGGTCAAAATATCTTACTTTTTCCATTATTCTCTCCTCGTATACAGTTATTCTTTTATATTATATGAATTTATTCTTGGTATATACTATAAAGATAAAAAAACCAGTTACCTAAAAAGATAACTGGTTTTATATGTTAACTTATTTCATATGTTAACTTATTTTAAGTTTTCACTACATCTATGGCAGATAGTTGGATGCTCTTTATCTTCTCCTACTGTTTTAGAATACATCCAGCATCTTTCACATTTTTCTCCCTCTGCTACTTCTACTTTAACTTGTATTCCTTTTTCGCTGCTTTCTTTTATTTCTAAGTCTGATACTATAAATACAGTCATTAGAAGTTCTTTTTCAGATTTCCATAATGAATAATTTTCTTTATCTAAAAGCAAAGTTACTTTTGCATTCAGTGAATGACCTATTATTTTTTCTGCTCTTGCTAGTTCTAATTCCTTTGCTACTTCTTCTTTTAAAGAAATAATTTTATCCCATTTTTCTGAAAGTTTAGAATTATCATATTCTGGGTTTGGTTCTGGCCAATTTACTAACATTACGCTTTCTACATTTTCATCTTTCTTATGTGGCATATATCCCCATATTTCTTCGGCTGTATAGCAAGTCATTGGAGCAAGAATTCTAACTAGTGCACTTAAAATTTTATACATAACTGTTTGTGCTGATTTTCTAGCAACAGAATCTTTTTTAGCTGTATATAATCTGTCTTTTATTATATCTAAATAAAAATTACTCATATCAGTTACACAGAAAGTATTTATTGCTCTATATGCAATATGGAATTCATATTTTTCAAAACTATCTGTGCATTCTCTAATTAATTTATTTAATCTGGTTAGTGCCCATTTATCAATTTCTTCTAATTGTGCATAAGGTACTTCATTATTTACATCAAAATCAGATATGTTACCTAAAATATATCTAGCTGTATTTCTTATTTTACGGTATACTTCAGATGTTTGTTTTAGTATATCTTCTGAGATACTTACATCTCCTCTAAAGTCTGATGATAATACCCATAATCTTAATATATCTGTTCCATATTTCTTTATAATTTCACTTGGTGCTATTCCGTTTCCTAAACTCTTAGACATTTTTCTTCCTTGAGCATCTGTAACAAATCCATGTGTTAATACTTCCTTATATGGTGCTATTCCATTAGTAGCAACAGATGTTAATAGTGAAGATTGGAACCATCCTCTATATTGATCTGTTCCCTCTAAGTACATATTTGCAGGATATGGCATTCCTCTTTCTACTAACACACTTTGGTGAGTAGAACCAGAATCAAACCATACATCCATAATATCTGTTTCTTTTGTGAACTTTGTTCCTCCACAATGTTCACATTTTGCTCCTTCTGGCATTAATTCTTCTTCAGATAAATCAAACCATGCATTTGAGCCTTTTTTACGGAATATGTCTTGGATTTTAGCAATACTTTCATCTGTAACATATTCTTTTTTACAATTATCACAATAGAATATTGGAAGTGGAACACCCCATGTACGTTGTCTTGATATACACCAATCGTTTCTATCTTTAATCATTCCTGTAATTCTCTCTTCTCCCCAACTTGGCATCCATTTTACAGTTTTTACAGCATCTAAAGTTTCTTTTCTAAAGCCGTCAACAGATGCAAACCATTGGTCTGTTGCTCTATATATAACTGGTTTTTTACATCTCCAACAATGAGGATAAGAGTGAAGAACATCTTTGCTTGCTAATAAATATCCGTTTTCTTCAAGCCATTTTATAATTTCTTTATCAGATTTTGCATAATACATACCAGCAAATGGTCCTGCTCCTTCTGTTTGATGTCCTTTTCCATCTACTACTACTACAATATCTAATCCAGTTTTTAGACCTAATAAATAGTCTTCTTTACCATATCCAGGTGCTATATGAACTGCTCCTGTACCAGTTTCTAAGTCTACGGCTACTGTATCATCACTACCAAGAACTACTCTTGATGTACGTTCCATAAAAGGATGTTTACAAAGTATTCCATCTAAGTCTTTTGCATCAAATACTTTTTCTACTTCATAATTAGCTATTTCAGCTATTTCCATTACATTTTTAACCAACTCTTCAGCTATAATGTAATGTTCATCATTTGCCTTTACCATTGCATATTTAAATTCTGGTCCTATTGCAATACCCATATTTCCAGGTAAAGTCCAAGGAGTTGTTGTCCAAATTACAAAATATGCATTTTCTTTGTCAAATTTTCCTTTGGCATCGATTACAGGGAATTTTACATATGCTGTATGTGAAGTAATATCTTTGTATTCTATTTCTGCTTCAGCAAGTGCAGTTTCACAATCTGTACACCAGTATACTGGTTTTAATCCTTTATATATATAACCTTTTTTATACATATCACCAAATACACCAATTTGCCTTGCTTCTGCTTCTGGTTGCAAAGTAACATATGGATTAGACCAATCCCCTAATACACCTAATCTTTTAAATCCCTCTGTTTGAACTTTAATAAATCCAAGTGCAAAATCTCTACATATGTTTCTAAAATCATTAACGCTGACTTTACTACGGTCTATTCCTAATTTTTCAATTGCTTTCTTTTCTGTTGGAAGTCCATGTGTATCGAATCCTGGTACATACGGAGTATAATATCCTCTCAAATTTTTATAACGTACTACTGTATCTTTTAAAACCTTATTTAATGCATGCCCCATATGAATTTCTCCATTTGCATATGGAGGTCCATCATGAAGTACATATGCCTCATGTCCCTCATTCTTTTTTAACATTTTTTCATATAGCCCATTTTCAAATATAGCCTCTCCAATTTTAGGCTCATTTTCTGGTAGATTTCCTCTCATTGGAAAATCTGTTACTGGCAAATTCAATGTTTCACTATAATTATTTTTTTCTTCTGCCATTTTTATTCCTCCCTTCTTTTATTTTATAGTGTAAAGAAACACTAATTGATACAATTTGTAGTTTATTTTTACACTTTGCATACAAAATGACCCACTTCGTCTATTACTAGGACGAAATGGGTCTTAATTTCCGCGGTACCACCTATATTAAAAATAGTTTTTTTCTATTTTTCACTTTTTACCTTATAACGCAGGTGAAACGATTTATCTTACTTAAACTTTCAGATAAATAACAAAAAGGTGATAACAAATAAATTATTATGTAACTAGTATCACACCAAATAACTAGCTCTCTTTTACTTTTACTTTATTGCCTAGTCCTTTTTATTGTTTTTTCATATTATGCTATACATTTTATCACTTTATTCAGTTTTTGACAATAGATTTTTAAATTTTATAAAAAAATATAAATGGCAATAATAAATTTCCGGTTTATTATGCACATAATTCACTTAAGATTTCGTTGGTACTTTTATAATT
>CANQRO010000012.1 GCA_947626205.1 uncultured Clostridia bacterium | reverse complement strand
TCAGCAGTTTTTTGGTCTAAATCTAAACCTGTAATTCCTATATATGGACGTTTTACTTTGTTGTATTGAATTAATTGCTGATAAATTTCCTTTGTAGAATTTATAGGAATTGCAAATCCCATACCTTCAATTCCAGTTCCAGAAAGTTTTAATGTATTTATACCAATAACTTTTCCATCTGCATTTACTAAAGCACCACCACTATTTCCTTCATTAATAGCAGCATCTGTTTGGATTAATGTAAAAGTTTTTCCATCTGAATCTGTAACTTTTCTATTAACAGCACTAATTAAGCCACCAGTTACGCTACTTTGCATTCCTAAAGGATTTCCAATTGCCATTGAAAATTCTCCAACTTGAACTTTATCAGAATCTCCTAATTCTGCAGCTACTAATCCAGTTTTATCTATTTTTATAACTGCAAGATCTGTTTGTTCGTCTGTACCCACAATTGTTGCTGGATACTCTGTTTCATCATTATATAAATAAACACTTACTTTATTTGCTTTTCCAACTTCATAATATAAATTTGAAGAACTAGAATTAACGATATGATTATTTGTTAAAATATAACCATCTTCAGTAATAACAATACCAGAACCCTCAGCAGTAGCTGTAGACGTTCTACCAAATAACGCAGTTGCTTCATATTCTACTTTAATACCAACAATAGAAGGACGAACTTTATTTGCTACATTGATACCAGTATCAGAATAGTTTGATAAAGCAATTTGAGTTAGGCTATCAGAAGTAGTAGCAGTATTGGTATTTGGGCTTTGTAAATCTGATACAGTGCTTACAGGTGTGTTAATATTAGAAATGAAATTTCGAACATTAGGAATAAAAACACAACTACCAATAACAAGTGCAGCACCTAAAATTCCAGAACAAAATGGAATTAAAACTGTTTTTCCAAAACCATTACTTTTTTGCTTTTTTTCACTTTCAGAATTATTCATACCAACAATTTGATATGATGTTTTACTTTCTTTATTTTCCATATTAGAACCTCCTAATAATATATTTTTAATATTTCCTAATTTAAGTATTATAATACAATATATTTGTGAACACTTTGTGAAAAAAATATGAAAATAATTATGATATTATTGAAATAATACCATTTAATATATATAATGTAAATATAAATTTTAGAAATAGGAGTAAAAATATATGAAAATTGCAAATGAAAAAGGAATCACTATCGTAGCATTAGTTATAACAGTAATAATTTTAGCTATATTAGGTACAGTAACATTAAACATAGGTAGTAGCATAATAAATAAAACTAATTTACAAAATATCAATACGAATATGTTATTGATACAAGCCAAAACCAAAACTATTGCAGAACAAGCAAAATTTAATAATGATACTTCAAATTATAAAGGAAGGAAAATAACAGAAATTACAGATAATGCTAAAATAAACGAACTTTGCGAGAAACAAATTATAGATGATAAAGAAAATTATTATTTGCTATCGCAAAATGATTTAAATTTTATGGGATTAGAAAAAATTAAAATTGAAGATGGATATGTTGTAAATTATGAAACAGATGAAATAATTTACGTAAGTGGTTTTAAATTAAATGATACTATATATTATAAATTATCTGAAACCAAAAATTTAGTTATTGAATAACATAAGCAAGGAACGAAATTTAAAATGAAAGAAAAAGAACAAAATAGATTAATAAAACTAAAGCAAATAGAAGAAGAAATATATATATCAAATCCTAAAATTAAATATATAGCTGGTATAGATGAAGCTGGAAGAGGACCACTTGCTGGACCAGTAGTTGTTGCAAGTGTAATAATGCCACGTAATTCTATGATAGAGGGAGTAAACGATTCTAAAAAAGTATCAGAAAAACGAAGAGAAGAGATATATGAAATCATTATGAATGAAGCAATAAGTGTTGGAGTTGGCATAATAGATCATAAAGAAATTGATAGAATTAACATATTAAATGCTACAAAAGAAGGACTTACGAACTCGTTAAAAGAGCTTAAAATAAAGCCTGAACTTATTTTAGTAGATGCGTTAAAAGATATTGATACACTAGGTATTCCATATAAATCAATTATAAAGGGAGATGCACTTGCATATTCTATATCTGCAGCATCTATAATTGCAAAAGTAACAAGGGATAGAATTATGAGAGAATACGATAAAATTTACCCAGAATATGGATTTGAAAAGCATAAAGGATATGGAACAGCGTACCATATTGAAGCAATTAAAAAATATGGACTATGTTCAATTCATAGAAGAAGTTTTACTGGAAAATTAGTTTAAAGGTGATTAAAATGAATATAGTAGATATAATTCGCAGAAAAAGAGATAAAAAAGAGTTATCAAAAGAGGAAATAGAATACTTTGTTTATGAATATACAAAGGGAAATATAACAGATTATCAGGCTTCAGCACTTGTAATGGCAATATATTTGAATGGTATGAATAATAGAGAAATAACAGATTTAACTTTGGCAATGGCTAATTCTGGAGAGATATTAGATTTATCTACTTTATCTGAATGTATAGTAGATAAACACAGTACAGGAGGAGTAGGAGATAAAGTTTCTCTAATTTTAATGCCACTTGTTGCTTCATTAGGAATAATAGTTGCTAAAATGTCTGGAAGAGGGCTTGGATTTACTGGAGGTACGATAGATAAATTGGAATCAATTCCAGGATATAACACTGGAATTAAAATAGAAGAATTTATAAATAATATAAAAGAAATAGGAATTAGTTTAATTGGGCAAACAATGAATTTAGCTCCAGCTGATAAAAAAATATATGCTCTTAGAGATACAATTGCTTGTACAGAAAGTATCCCACTTATTGCTTCTAGTATAATGAGTAAAAAGATTGCAGCAGGCGCTAATAAAATTGTGTTAGATGTAACTTGTGGAAGTGGAGCTTTTATGAAAGACAAAATGCAAGCAGAAAGTTTATCTAAAATGATGAAACAAATTGGAAAATTAGCTAACAAAGAAACAGTATGTGTAATTACAAACATGGAAGAACCATTGGGATTTGCTGTAGGAAATAATTTAGAAGTAATAGAAGCTATAAATTCATTAAAAGGTAATATGCCAAATGACGTACGCGAGGTTGTATTAGAATTAGGTGCATATATGTATAAATTAGCTAATCCTGAAACCAATATAGAAGAAAATAAAAAATTACTTTGGGAAAATATAATAAATGGAAAGGCATATAAAAAATTTGTGGAATTGGTAGAAAAGCAAGGTGGAGATATTTCTTATCTAAAAGATACAAATAAATTTAAAAAAGCAGAATTTGTATTACCAGTAATTTTAAATAAAAGCGGATATATATACCAAATAAATGCAGAAGAAGTAGGAATATTATCATGTAATTTAGGGGCTGGAAGAAAGAAAAAAGAAGATAAAATAGATGAATCCGTAGGTATTATTCTTAAAAATAAAGTAGGAGATTTTATAAATAAAGGCGATATTGTTGCATACATCCATGCAAACGATATGCAAAAAGGAAAAGAAGCGGTACAAAAATTAGAACAAATATATAAAGTGCAAGATGAAAAAATAGAAAAACCAGAAACAATTTTAGAAGTTATTTTATAATCTATAATAATATAAAAAGAAAGAAGTGTTTATTCAACTCTTCTTTCTTTTTGTTGATCTTTAACTCCACAGAGTTTATCGTATTCTTTACATTTTATTTTATAGTCCATTTGTTGAGCAAGATACCTATAATACATATATGCTTGTTCATACTGTATCATAGGGTTAAACATAGGATCTTGGTACATTGAATCATTAGGAATATTCGGATTAAAAGTCATATTATCAAATGGTGAATAAGAATTATAATCATTATTTCTTTCCATTTTAAGCCTCCTTTAATAATATATATTATTCTGTAAATTAAAAAATATGTGAAAACAAATAAATTTTAAAATTTGTAATTATAAATATTATGAAAGTTTAGCATGTTTTTTTGAAACATAAAAAACGATAATACTTAAAAAAATTAAACCAATTAATAAGTTATGCAAATTAAAACAATTGACAATAGAGTTTATATGGTTAGAAGTATTGAAAAATGTTGGTATTATATCAAACTGAAATATAGGGAAAAACTTTATAAATACATATGTTAAAACTGCTGAAATTGTACCATGTAATAATTTACCAATAAAATAAGCTTTTATGGACAAATCTGATTTTGAAGTAATACTTAATACCTGTAAAAAAATACTAATTCCACCAAAACCTAATAAAAAAGAGGTAATAATTAAATTAGTAGAAATTGCTTTCATAGGAATTTGACTTATTAAGTTTATTCCATTTGTTACTTCAATAATACCAGATAGTATAGCAGTAGAAAAACTATTACTTAATCCAAATTCGTTTAAAATAGGTGATAGTAAGTATGAAAAGTAATAAAAAAAGCCAATATTATTTAGAATATTTATTATAACTGAGAATAATACAACAAAACCGCCGATTAATACTACGCTATGTATAGAATTTAAAATACTATTAGTAAGAACTTCACCTAAATTAGAAAAAGTTACAGAATTTATGCTATTCTTTCTATAGCTTGAAACAGGTAAGGTTTCAACATCCTTCATTTTCCAAAATCTAAATAATAATCCTACGCTTATGCTACCTAGAAAATGAGCAAGAAATAATAAAATACCAATTTCTACATTTCCAAATAAACTAATTCCAACTGTTGCAATAATAAAAAGTGGACCGGAATTGTTAGTAAACGCTAGTAAACGTTCACATTCTGCTTTAGTACAAAGATTATTATTACGAAATTCCGTTACAATTTTAGCACCAATCGGATATCCGCTTATAATTCCCATAATGAGTGCATATGCACCAATGCCGGGGACATTAAATATGGGTTTCATAAAACAATCTAAAAAATTGCCAATTGAGGAAATAATACTTGTATGGCTTAAAAGTTCTGTTGCTATGAAAAAGGGAAGCAAAGAAGGAACAACAGAATTAAACCAAAGTGCCAATCCATTTTTAGTAGCAGTAAAATTTTCTTTTGAAAAAATTACAAGAAATACTGTAAATAATATAAATAAAGCTGGCAAAATCGCTTTTCTTATGTGAAAAGTAATAAAGTTAAATTTTGTTTTCATGCTTCATCCTCCTATGAAATTACTAATATATATGAAAAAAATATTGTAATATGACAATCAGTGTGGTATATTGTTAACAGAAAGTTTGAGGAGGCATAATATGTGGGGAGATATTGCAATTGCATTCTTACTAGCATTTATTACAACATTTGTTATAACACCATATACAATTCGAATTGCAAAAAAAGTAGGAGCACTAGATCTACCAAATGATGAAAGAAGAATTAATAAAAAATCTATGCCACGTTTGGGTGGAATTGCTGTTATTATAGGTTTTTTAGTATCATTTATATATTTAATTCTGATAATGGGAATAGAAAAAACATTCTCATTAAGTACTGATCAATATAGCATAAAATTAATAGGTTTCTTTTTAGGAGCACTTGTAATAAGCATTGTTTGTTTTATAGATGATGTAAAAGGAGTACCTGCTTTAGTAAAACTATTAGCGCAAATAATTGCAGCAATAATTGTTGTAAGAAGTGGAATCGTTATTGAACATATTAATATTCCTTTTCTTATGGGAGAACAAGTTGCAGAATTAAATGATATATTTTCTATTATTTTAACATTAGGATGGATTGTAGGAATTACAAATGCTATCAATTTAATTGATGGATTAGATGGATTATCTTCAGGAATTTCACTTATATCATGTTTGTCTTTACTAATTATATTTTCTTTAAATGATTCTCCTCTAATTGCAATTATTATGATTACAGCACTTGCTGGTGCATTAACAGGTTTTTTACCTTTTAATTTTAATCCGGCAAAAACTTTTATAGGAGATACGGGATCAAACTTTTTAGGATATTCGTTGGCAGTAATTTCAATTTTAGGAGTTGCAAAAACGTATACAGCAATTGTTATTGTTGCACCATTGATAGTTCTTGCTCTACCAGTTTTTGATACTTTATTTGCAATTGTAAGAAGAATTATAAAGGGAAAATCTTTGAAGGCAGTAGTAATGCCAGATAAAGGACATCTTCATCATAAAATGTTAAAACATGGTTTTACTCAAAGAGAAGCGGTATTAATTATGTATGGAATTACTGCAACATTGGGAATGTTTGCGATTGTACTGTTAGAAAGTGGCATATGGAAAGCATTATCCTTTGCATTAATTGTAGTAGCAGTTATTGCATTAGGCTATAAAAATATATTAAAAATAAAAGGAGGGGAATGTGCAATGTATCGTTGTTCAGCTTGTGGATATGAATATAATCCAGAAATCGGAGATCCTGATAATGGAATAGCTCCAGGAACACCATTTGAAGATTTACCAGATAATTGGGTATGCCCATTATGTGGTGTAGGAAAAGACATGTTTGAAGAGACTTAAATTAATTTATAAAAATGTAATTACATAGAAGTCGATGAGAACATCATCGACTTCTATGTACAATATTAAAATAATTTATATTAGTATATTATAAATTACTTAATAAAGGTTTATAGATAATCCTTAAAAAAATCTAAATATAATAGAGGAATTAAAGTAAAATATGGAAAATGATGATAAAATACTTAAAATATTAGCATATAATGGAAGAGTAATTATTGATTGCGCAATAACTACAAATTTAGTAGAAAAAGCAAGACTAACTCATGACCTAAGCCCAGTTGCAACAGCCGCTTTAGGTAGAACTTTAACTATAACTAGCTTAATGGCAGTTAATATGAAAGGTACAAATGATAAACTAACAGTTCAAATAAGAGGAAATGGACCACTTGGTGGTATAGTTGTTGTTTCGAATCATTTTCCTAAAATAAAGGCATATGTACAAAATCCACATGTAGATTTACCATTAAAAAATGGAAAATTAGATGTTGGTGGAGCTGTTGGAAAAGAAGGATATTTAAATATTATAAAAGATATTGGATTAAAAGAACCATATATAGGAATGGTTCCATTAGTAACAGGAGAAATTGCAGAAGATTTTGCAAATTATTTCGCTAATTCTGAACAAACTAATACGGCTGTAGCTTTAGGAGTATTAGTAAATAAAAATGGTGTGTCAAAAAGTGGGGGATATATAGTTACTCCAATGCCAGATGCTACAGAAGATGATATATTCATTTTAGAAAATAGAATAAGAGAAGCAAAACCAATTAGTATAATGTTATCAGATGGTATGAGCTTATTAGATATAGCAAAAGACATTACTGGAGATGAAAATGTAAAAATAATAGAAGATAAAATTATACCTTTATATGAGTGCGATTGTAGTAGAGAAAAAGTTGAGAAAAGCCTAAAATTACTTGGTAAAAAAGAAATACAAGATATGATAGATACAAAGACAACTATTGAAACTGTTTGTCAATTTTGTAATAAAAAATATAAATTCACTAAAGAAGAGCTAGAAAAATTGATAAAAGAGTAGAATATAAAAAAATAAAGCCAAATTGTTAAAATTCTTTAATAACAATTTGGCTTTATTTTTATTTAATTTCTAATATTTAAATTATAGTACATTTAAAATAACAGGCGCAACTTGCTTTTTCCTTGAAACTACACCTTCTAAAAATGCCATATTATTTTCTACTTTTTTATTAAAAGCTTTTTCGAAAACTGAAGTATCACCTAATACAATTGCTTGTGAATTGCTGTTAATTATATCTGTAATTAATAATATAAATAAATTAGTTCCATTTTCCTTCATAAAATTATTCATTGCAGATTCAATTTCATCTTTACTTTTTAATACATCGTCTATACAAGCAGTATTTACTTGTGCTATTTGAAATTTAAAATTCTCTTCTACAAATTCTTTAGAATCAATATTAATTAATTCTTCAGCTGTAAATTCACTTAAATCTGTTCCTGCTTTTAGCATTTCTAAACCATATGTATTTACATCTATTCCAGCAATTTTTGCAAGTGCATTGCAAACATCAACATCTTCTTTAGTACATGTTGGTGATTTAAATAATAAAGTATCAGAAATAATAGCACTTAAAGCTAAAGTAGCAATTTGTGGACTAATTTCAAAATTATTTTCCTTATATAATTTATATAAAACAGTAGCTGTACAGCCTACTGGCTCTGCCCTATAATATAATTGATATGGAGCTTTGAAATTCATAGTATGATGATCAATTACTTTTAAAATTTTAGCATTTGAAATATTATTTACGCATTGACTTGCTTCATTATGATCTATTAATATTACTGGTTGGTTGTCTTCCACATCCTCAATAAATTCGATATCTTTTAAATTTAAATAATCAAATACGTATTTTGTTTCATTATTAATTTTACCTGTTCTTACGGCTTTACAATTTATATTTCCTAATTTTTTTTCTAAATCTTCCATTACTAAACTAGAACAAATAGAATCTGTATCAGGGTTTTTGTGCCCAAAAATAAGAGTTACTTTTTCTTCCATAATCATTTCTCCTTTAAAAAATCTATTTACTAATATACAAAAAAATACATAAAAAATCAAGGTTTTTAAGAAAAATATATCAAAATATAAAAAATACTAAAATAAAATCTATAATTGTATTTATTATTTACATGTTGAGTAATAAGTGTTATAATATAGAAAAATAATAAGGAGTAATATATGGACGAAGTAAAGGTATTAATAAGTGAGGAAGAAATAGAAAAAATAGTAAAAGAATTAGCAAAAGAAATTGAAAAAGATTATGATGGCAAAGATTTAACTTTAATTTGTATTTTAAAGGGTTCTACATTTTTTACAGTAGATTTAGCTAAAAACTTAAATAGGCAGGTACACATTGATTTTTTACAAGTATCAAGTTATGGTAAAAAAACAATTAGCAACGGTGAAATTGATTTAAGATTAGAGCTTCAAGAATCTATTGAAGACAAAAACATATTAATAGTAGAAGATATAATAGATACAGGTAGAACATTAAAATATTTAATAGAGCATCTAAAAGAAAAAAAACCTGCAAGTGTTAAATTATGTACATTGCTAGATAAACCAGAAAGAAGAGTTTATGATGTAAAAGTAGATTATGTAGGAATGCAGATACCAGATAAATTTGTTGTCGGATATGGCTTAGACTATAATGAATTATATCGTAATTTACCATATGTAGGATATCTAGATATGTAATTGAAAATTGTAATATTATCTTGACAAATTTGTAAAAAGATAGTATATTTATATTGCGTTATTTTAAGGGAGTAACGTAAGTTGAATTTTAATATATAACTTTTAAAAGTTATATTGTGGGGGGTTAACTTGCTTAGGAGAGAATAGCAAGTTTAGAAAGACAGATGAGGAGTACCTCATCTGTCTTTTGTCTAAAATAAGGAGAAGGATATGTTTAATATAGAAGAAGAGCTAAAAAAATTGCCTAAAAAACCAGGCGTATATATAATGAAGGATAAAAATGATAATATAATTTATGTTGGTAAGGCAATTATTTTAAGAAATAGAGTAAGGCAATATTTTCGTAAAAACAATAAAACAAAACGTATTCAAAATATGGTTGAATTAATAGATCATTTTGAATACATAGTAACAGATAACGAAGCAGAAGCACTTATTCTAGAATGTAATTTAATAAAAGAAAATATGCCTAAATTTAATGTACTTTTAAAAGATGATAAGACTTATCCATATATAAAAATTGATGTAAAAAAGGATTTCCCAGGTATATATATTGTAAGAAGTATTTTAAATGATGGAGCAAAATACTTTGGACCATATGCTAATGCTGGAAGTGCCAAAGAAATGGTAGATTTTATAAAAGAACGCTTTAAAATTCGTCAATGTAAGAATTTTAAATATTCAGATAGACCATGTTTAAATTATCATATTCATAGATGTTTAGCACCATGTATGGGATATGTAACAAAAGAAGAATATAGAAAACAAATTGATCAAATTATAATGTTATTAGAAGGGAAAATTGACACTATTTTAAAAACGATCGATAGTGAAATGAAAGAAGCATCATTAAGACAAAACTATGAAGAAGCAGCATATTTACGTGATAAAAAAATTGCAATAGAAAGAATAAGCCAAAAACAAAAAGTATCTAATTTAACAGAAAATGACATAGATGTAATTGGACTTGCTAAAAATGAAATTAGTGTGTGCATAGAAATTTTCTTTGTTAGAAAAAGCAAAATGATAGGAAGAGAGCATTATTTCTTTGATGATTTAAAAGATGTACCAAATGAAGAGATCTTATCAAGTTTTGTAAAACAGTATTATTTTGCAAAAGAAGAAATACCTCATAAAATTATGCTTAGAGAAGAATTAGAAGATAAAAATATTATAGAAGAAATATTGTCTTCTAAAATGGGAAGAAAAGTAGAACTGAAATCTCCTCAAAAAGGAGAGAAATTGCGATTTGTAGAAATGGCAGAAAACAACGCTAAAGTAACTTTAGAAAACAAATCTAAAGATAAGTACAATGCTTTACTTGAATTAAAAGAAGTACTTAAATTAAATAAAATGCCAAGGAAAATTGAAACGTATGATATATCAAACACATCTGGAACAGATATGGTAGCTGGAATGTGTGTGTTGCAAGATGGTGTAATTAATAAAAGATTATCTAAAAGATTCAAAATAAAAACTGTATTTTCACAAGATGATCCAAGATGTATGGAAGAAGTTATTACAAGACGTTTGAAACATTCAATAGATAACCCAGAAGGAGGTTTTGGAAAATTACCTGATGCAATTTTTGTAGATGGTGGTATTACACAAGAAAGAGCTGCTAAAAATGCAATTAATAAATATGATTTAAATATCCCTATATACGGAATGGTAAAAAATGATAAACATAGAACAAGAGCATTAATAGATGAAAAAAGAAACGAATTACCACTATCTGAAAACTTAATGAATCTTATTACAAGTTTTCAAGATGAAGTGCATAATACAGCTATTGAATACCATAGAAAATTAAGAGGGAAAAGAATTACAAAATCTATACTAGATGAAATACCAGGAATTGGACCTAAAAAGAAGCAAAATTTACTAAAAGAATTTGGAAGTGTAGAAAAAATTGCTGCAGCAAGTATAGAAGAAATAAGTAAAGTTAAGGGAATTAACAAAGAAATAGCCCAAACTATTAAAGAGAGATTATCAAAGATTAAAAGATATTAGAATGAAAATCTAATAATGAAGAATGAATGGAAAACAATTAATAAAAAGCGAGAATATGTTGAAATATGATATAAAATTATGATACTATTTATATAAAATTAAGAATATTTTATTTCCTCTGGAATATATATTGTATAAAAGGGGGAAATAGAACATGGAATATGCAAAAGATGAGATTTTTAGTATTAAGTATAATGCAAAAAAGGACAAGCTAGAATATGGCATAGGAAGAAGAATACTTCACAGAATTCAAAATAACAAATTTTTAAGCTTATTAATTACAATGGGAATTATTTTCGGAACGATAAATTTTGTGCTAATTTACTATTTTTTCTTTCTATTTAGTAGAATAAAAATATAAGGAGTAAATATTATACTATGGAAATTGCAAATAATTGGAAAGATTATGAAATAATAGATATGGCAAATGGTGAAAAACTAGAAAGATGGAAAAATATAATTTTAATTAGACCAGATCCACAAATTTTATGGACTACAAAATCTTTTGAAGAAAAATGGAAAAAAGCAGATGCTATATATAATCGTAGTAAAACTGGAGGAGGCGCATGGCAATATTATAAAAAAATTCCAGATGTATGGAAAGTAAATTATAAGGACTTAAGCTTTCTTATCAAACCTATGGGATTTAAACACACAGGTTTATTTCCAGAACAAGCAGTAAACTGGGATTGGATGATGAATAAAATATCAAATGCTAATAGACCTATAAAAGTATTAAATTTATTTGCTTATACAGGAGGTGCAACGGTAAGTTTATTAAAAGCCGGTGCTAGTGTTTGCCATGTAGATAGTTCAAAAGGAATGGTAGCATGGGCAAAGGAAAATGTGGAAGCATCAGGGCTTAAAGATAAGCCTGTTAGGTATATTGTAGATGATGTAATTAAGTTCGTAAATCGTGAAATAAGAAGAGGTAACAAATATGATGCAATTGTTATGGATCCGCCATCTTATGGAAGAGGAACGAATGGTGAGGTTTGGCAGTTTGAAAACAATATTGAAAATTTAGTTAATTTATGTGAAAAATTATTAAGTGATAATCCACTATTTTTCTTAATAAATTCTTATACAACTGGAATATCATCCAAAGTGTTAGAAAATATATTAAGAATAAATCTTAATACATTAAAAAAAGGAACGTTTTCTTCTGGAGAAATAGGACTTCCTATGACAAATTCGAAATTAATATTACCATGTGGAATTTATGGACGTTGGGAGAATTAAATGGAGAAATTAAAAGTACTATATGAAGATAATCATATTATTGTTGTAGAAAAAATAGTAAATATTCCATCACAGGCAGATAAAACAAATGATGTAGATATGCTAACCATTGTAAAAGATTATATAAAAAAGAAATATAATAAACCAGGAGAAGTGTATTTAGGATTAGTGCATCGTTTAGATAGACCTGTTGGAGGAGTTATGGTATTTGCAAGAACATCTAAAGCAGCATCAAGGCTTAGTGAACAGGTACGTAATAAAGAGTTAAAAAAGCAATACCTTGCAATAGTAGATGGAAAAATGGAAGAAGAAAAAGATATATTAAAAGATTTTCTTCTTAAAAATGAAAAAAATAATTTAAGTAAAGTTGTAGATGAAAAGAATAAATATGCTAAGTATGCTGAGTTAGATTATGAAGTTTTAAAATATGATAGTGAAATAAATTTATCTGTAGTAAAAGTAAATTTACATACTGGTAGACATCATCAAATACGTGTGCAGTTTGCTTCAAGAAATCATAGTTTATATGGAGATCAGAAATATGGAATAAGGGGAAGAGGAAAACAAATTTGTTTATGGGCATATTCTCTAACTCTTAAACATCCAATAACAAAGGAAGAAATGACATTTAGAAGTATACCAGAAATTACAGGTTCATGGAAAATCTTAGAAAACGTTAATATATAACTTAAGGTTAATTAATAATAAAAATACTATACTTTTTATAAGTATAGTATTTTTATTACTAGTTTTATACCTATTTAACTAAAAGCATATTAATTAAATATCTCTTCTTCCTTCTTTTTAGCATTTTTGTATGGATATATTTCTAATTGCTGACGGAAGAAAGTATCTGTTTTAGTAGTATGTAAATTTAAATTTTTATTCTTTTTTAATATTTTATGCACTTCCCATAAACCAAGCCCTGAATTATTAGATTTAGAAGAATAACCTTTTTCAAAAATTCGGTTAATATTTAAATTTTTATCAACATAAGTGTTTTCAATTATAAAAAGTTTTCTATTTACTTTTAAATCTTTTCTTATATCAATATTTATAATTTTCTCGTCACACTCATTAGCAGATTCAATAGCATTATCTAATAAAATTCCTAGAATTCTACTAAATTCATATACATTTACGTCTAAAGAACGAAAATCCAAAAATATATTAATATTCATATTAATACCAAGTTCATTTGCTATATAATACTTTTTTGAAAATAAATTATGTATAGCTGGTTCATTTATAACATCTGGACTTAAAACATATAAATTGTTAACTTTTTGAAAATCCTTTACTAAACTATTATAGTAATCTCTTAAACCATTTAAATCATTGAAACTTATGTAACCGCCAATAGCTTGAAGAATATTACTAAAATCATGTTTAAAAGTACGTACATCATCGTGTAGTGTTTTTAAAGATTCATTATATAATTGAGCCTCCTCTAAACTTAAAGTTAAGCTCTTTATTTTCTTTTTATTTTTAATTTGATACAAATTTAAAGAAAAACAAATAATTATAAAAACCATATTTAAAATGATAATAAACAAAGGTAAACTATCCGAAAAGAAAATAATTGTAAAAAGTTGTAACAAAAATAATGCAATAAGCAATATAAAATTTAACATAAGTATCCTCCATATGAATAAAAATCCAGTATTTTCCAAAACGCATTTCATACTATAATTCATATTACAAATATTGTCAAGCAGAAAAATGTCATTTTATGAAAAAATGGATAAAAATTTCAGCAAAATTGATACCTAGTAGGTATTCTACTAGCAGCCAATGAGTTAATATTTTACTAAATATATTTTATAAACAAAAATATGAAGTAATAATATATACAACATTTTCATATGATGTAAAGAATATAAAATAGAGAAAGGATTTAAAAGAATGAAAGATAAGAGAAAAATTTCTAGTATATGTTTAAGTATAGTATTTTTGTTGCTTTTTACTTTTTTTATTATACAAGCTAATAAGGATGAAGAATTGCTACAAACAAGTGCTGAGCTTCAATTAAGTAACGTGAAGATAGGATGGGGTGTTAAAAGAGAAAAAGAACATGTACAACCGGACTTAGGAACTAAAAATAAAGCATTAATGGATAAATATAAAGGAATTGCAATGGGAAATAAAGATAAAAAATATGTTTATTTAACATTTGATGAAGGATATGAAGCGGGTTATACTCCTCAAATCCTACAAACATTAAAAGAAAATGAAGTGAAAGCTTGCTTTTTTCTAACGGCACATTTTATTAATACACAAGAACAACTAGTAAAAGACATGATATCTGGCGGACATATAGTAGGCAACCATACAGTGAATCATAAAAGTATGCCAGATTTAGAAGAAGATAAATTAAAATCTGAAGTAATGGATTTACATACGGCGGTATATAAAAAATTCGGTTATGAAATGAAGTATTTACGACCACCAAAAGGGGAATTTAGTGAAAGAACTATAAGTTATACAAATGGATTAGGTTATACAACTGTAATGTGGAGTTTAGCATATGATGATTGGGATGAAAATAAACAAGGAAGAGAAGAATATGCAAAGAAGAAAATATTAGATAATATACATCCTGGAGCAGTAATTTTACTTCATGGTAATTCTAAAGATAATGCTAATATTTTAGATACAATTATTAAAGAAGTAAGAAATATGGGATATGAATTTAAAAGTTTGAATGAATTTGAAAGATAAATAAAGGAGAGGAAACATGAGATCAAGAAAGAAAAAAAACAACAATTTGAACAATTTTTTTGAATTACCAGAAGAAATAGTATCAAATAGACCGAAGCTTACAATAGTAGGTTTTGAAGAATTACTTATTGAAAATTACAAAGCTATTTTAGAATATGAAGATTTTTATGTAAAAATTAATACACACATAGGAGCTATTAATATAAATGGATTCAATTTGCATTTAAAGGAGATGACAGGTGATGATATTATGATTTTAGGTAAAATAGATAGTTTAGATTTTGAAAGTATAATTGATGAAGAGGAGGGAAACCTTTAGTGTTTTTTAAAATTCTAATGAACTATATATTTGGATACATAAGCATTAGTGTTGAAGGATATTTCATAGAAAGATTTATTAATATATGCATTAGTAAAAAAATATTATTATGGAATTTAAAACGAACTAAATCTACGTTTTTATATGCAAATGTTGGTATTAAAGATTTTAAAAAAATGAGAAAAATTGCAAGCATTACTAAATGTAGAATTAAACTTAAAAAGAAAAAGGGACTTCCATTCATAATGAATAAATACAGAAAAAGAAAAATATTTTTTATATTGCTTATTGTATTAATTTCATTTATTTTTGGAATTTCCAATTTTGTGTGGAACATTCAAATAGAAGGTAATTATAATATTGTTACAGAAGATATAATGCTTAATTTAGAAGAGAATGGATTAAAAATAGGAACTTTAAAACCAAAAATAAATACTCAAAAAATTATTCAAAATATTAGACTTAAAAGAAATGATATTGCATGGATTGGTATTGAATTAAAAGGAACTAATGCTATTGTAAAGATTGTGGAAGCAGACAAAAAACCAGAAATAATAGATGAAAATGAATATTGCAATATTATTTCAAACAAATCAGGGAAAATAACAAAAATTAACGTTCAAAACGGTACAGCCGTAGTAAAAATAGGTGATATTGTAAAAGAAGGAGATGTACTTGTTAATGGTTGGTTAGAGGGAAAATATACAGGTACAAGATATGTTCATGCAAAAGCAGAAATAGAGGCAAAAGTTTGGTATTCAGGTAAAAAAGAAATGAACTTGACACAAACAAAAAATGAAGAAACCGGAAATAAAAAAAGCAGTTATGGAATAAAAATTAATAATTTCAAAATAAATTTTCCGAAAGGGGTTTCAAATTTTGAAAAGTATGATACAATAAATGAGACAAAGAAACTAAAAATATTTTCAAACTTCTATTTCCCTATAGAATTTACTAAAACAACTTATAAAGAATTAAAAGGTAGCACAATTACATACACAATTGATGAAGCAAAAGAAATTTTATTAAAAGAATTAGAAAATGAAATAAAAAGTAAGATTCAAAAAACAGAAAATATTGTAAATACGCAGGTTAATTTTAAAGAAAAAGGCGAAGCATTAGAAGTAGAATTAATATATGAAGTACTTGAAAATATAGGCACAAATGAAAAAATATTATTTTGAAAGGATGATGACAAATGGCTGAAAAGAGTTTAAGAGTACTAGAAACAAACAAAACATTTTTAGGAAAAATATCGAGTACAATTAGTAAATTATTAATACCAACTAAAATTGGAATTAATGGATTACTAATTTCCACAAAACGAAATAACTTATTAAAAGCATATGAAAATTATATAAATGAAGAAAATAATGATGAAACTAATAAAAAAGAAATCTTATTAAAAAAATATGAAGATTTATATGCTTTATACTTAGAATCTATTGATAAATATGTAATGGATTCAATATATAAGAAAGTAAAAAATGATACGGCTACGCCATTTGAACGAACAGCTTTATCTAAGTATTATACGGTTATACATTTAAAAGAAACACAATATATTGAATATAAATATCGCAAACAAAAATATTTATTAGAATTAGATTATGAAACTATTCAATCTCAAAATAAAGAAAAAGTACAAGCACGATTTGAAAAATTTTATACCAATAAAATGGAAACACTTTATAAAGGAATTCTAAAAAACTATTCTATTCAGTTAGCAGATAATAAATCTACAAAAGAAAGAAATGAAAAAATATATGAAAGTATTTTTCAAACATTAGAGGAATATATAGTAAATATATTGCCTATTAAAATTAAAATTGATGGAAATGCAACAGATAAAGAAGTAATACAACAATATGATAGATTCAATACATTCTCAGTAGGCAAGTTAGATGAAAGAGATGAAATTGAAAAACAACTAATTTTATTAGGAATAAGTAGAAAATTATTTACTCATAGTTTACCACTAATTGTAGCTGAACAATGCTATATAAAACTTCTAAAAGATACAAGACAAATGATAGTAAGTGCAAAAAATGAAAGAAAAAAAGAAGAAGCATTTGAAATGTTAATTAATTTAATAGAAGATTATAATATTAGATTATTATCTACAAAAATATATTGGGATAAAGCAGAAAGTAGAGAACAATATAAAAAATTCTGGACAGAATTTAAAAAGATAGAAGATTTAAAGCAAAATAGTCCAGATGAGTATTTAAAGAAAAAAGAAATTTTATTTATAAAAAATGATTTAAAAGCGGTATCTATAAATCCACAGAAATATGAACAAATAATTAAATTTTACAAAGAAAAATTGGTTGAAATGGGAGTTATGAAAAAAGTAAAGAATTCCTGTAAAACATTACAAGAAAGATGCACAAAGAAAAAAACAGTTGCATAAAGAGTTTATAAATAAAAGGAGCCATATGGAAGAATTAGTAGAAATTGAATTTTTGGAAATTGAACAAACTAATAAATATGATAATATAATAAAAAAAGTAGTAGAAGCATGCTTTAAAGAAGAAAATTTACTATCTAAAAATTTATATCTTAGTGTTACATTAACGAATCCAGAAAATATTCGAACAATAAATAAAAATTTTAGAAATATAGATAAAGAAACGGATGTATTATCATTTCCAATGTTTGAGAAAGATGACATTGAAAAAATAAAAAATAATGATAAGCCTATTGTGAATGATGTTATAGGTGATATTGTTATTTCAATTCCAAGAATTAGTGAACAAGCCAAAGAATATGGACATAGCTTTGAAAGAGAGCTTTCATACATGATAGTTCATGGTTTCTATCATATAATGGGTTATGATCACATGAATGAAAATGATAAAATAGCAATGCGAGAAAAAGAGGAAAAAGTATTAAACAATTTAAATATTACAAGAATTTAAATAGGTGATAATATATATGAATAAGAAAAAAGATAAAAGAGAAAAAAATGATAAAGAAATAGAAAATAATATTAAAGAAGAAAATAAACCTGAAAAAATGAAAAATGCAAACTTTTTAGATGCATGTCAAAATGCATTAGATGGTATTATTTATGCAATAACTACACAAAGCAACATAAAGAAACAACTTGTGATTGCTGTAATTGTAATGCTAATAAGCTTATTTTTTGATTTATCTAAGGCTGAATTCTTGTGCTTAATGTTTACTGTTGTTTTAATAATTGTAGCAGAAATGATGAATACTGCTGTTGAAACAGTAGTAGATTTATATACAGATTTATATCATCCTAAAGCTAAAATTGCAAAAGACGTAGCTGCAGGAGGAGTTGTAATTTCTGCTATAAATGCTATTATTGTTGCATATTTTCTGTTTTTTGAAAAAATTAGTACAATAGGGTTAACATTAATTGACGAAATTGTAAATTCTCCAGTACATTTAGCTTTCGTATCAGTATTATTAACAGTAATTGTTATTGTTACTCTAAAAGCTGCTGCAACAAAAAAACATAAATTTATTAAAAAAGATTTTATGCCAAGTGGGCAAACGGCAGTTGCTTTTGCTGCATTAACCATTGTGTGGATTAGCACTAAGAATGTAGTTATTTTTACTTTGGCATTAGTACTTGCATTACTTGTTTCTATTAATAGATACCAAACAGGGAAAAGAACCAAAACAGAAATTATAGTAGGAGCATGTGTCGGAATACTAGTAGTTATACTTTTATATGGTATTGCATTTACATATTTAGGTTTTACAGAAATTAATTTAATATCACAATTTTTTGAAACTTTAACTTTTAGAAAGTAGATAAAAGGGGATAAAAAATGAAAAAAGCATTGATATTTTTAATTGTATTATTAATTATACTAATTATATCTGCAGGAACATTACTTGCTATGAGATTAATGAATATATTTACAATAATTAAAGAAAGCAATGATAATGATAATAAAATTATTTCATTGGGAGTAGAAGAAGTAAAGAAAGAAGAAAAAATTATAAAGACATTTAATGGCAATTCAAGACCAATCGCTGTAATGATAGATAACCATAACGGAGCACTTCCACAAGCTGGGTTAAATGATGCTTATATTGTTTATGAAATTATAGTAGAGGGTTCAGAAACAAGATTAATGGCAGTTTTTAAAGATAAAGATTTAAGTAAAATAGGACCAATTCGTAGTTCAAGACATTATTTTTTAGATTATGCTTTAGAAAATGACGCAATATATGTTCATTATGGTTGGAGTCCACAAGCACAAGCAGATATTAAAAAGCTAAAAGTATCAAACATAAATGGAATAGTACAAGGAAAAGGTGATTTCTGGAGAGTAAAAGACAAAAAATCTCCACATAATGCTGTTACAAGTACAGCAAAAATTTTGGAAATGTGTAATGAAAAAAAATATCGTACAACATCATCTTTAAAAAGTGTGTTAAACTATAGCTTAGACGAAGTAAATTTAGAAAATGGAATAGATGCAAAGAAAATTGAAATTCCATATTTAAATGAGATAACATACATATATAATGAAGAAACCAAAAGATATACTAGATATTCTAATGATAAGAAACAAACCGATTGGGATACTAAGGAAGATATAACAACTAAAAATATAATTATTGATTTTATAAGAAATTATACATTAAAAGATACAGAAAACAAGGGACGTCAAGGGTTGAACAATATAGGTGAAAGTAAGGGTTATTATATTACTAATGGAAAAGCAATAGAAATAACAGCAACCAAAACTGCAAGAAACGAACAAACGGTTTATAAAGATTTAGATGGAAATGAAATTAATGTAAACGACGGAAACACATTCATTCAAATTTGTCCAATTAATTCAAAAGTTGTAATCGAATAACAAACAAAAAATTTTACTATACAGTAAGGTAAAACCTCCTTGTTAGGCAAAAAAGTTTAACAAGGAGTTTTTTTTATTTTATAGGAAAAATCGAAGATTTTTGCTATAAAACAAGATTAAGTTACATTAGTCTAATGCATATTTGCAAAGCAAAATGCCATTTGGCGATGTCACTTTTCTTATATCAAAATATTAATGTACTTCAACAAAACGTATATCTTTATCGCTATATTCTTCAGGTTTTAATCCAACAGTATGATTCATGTGATCCAATAATAAAGTTAAAATAACGGTAATAATGCATCCAATAATAATAAATACATATGCTGTGTTTGTAAAACTTAGTAAAAAAGATGATAAAAGAGCAATTAAAGTTTGTACTATACTACGTAACAATTCAGCAGCTGAAAGAATTTTTGGCCTCATTGAAGATGTAGAAAAACTACTTAAATATCTTTTAATTAAAGTATAAAATGGACCTTTTATTATATATTGTAATGCAAAAGCTATAAGTATAATTTCTAAAGCAACAGGAAATGAAAAATTCAATATAACAGGTAAACCAATAGCAATCAAAGAAACTTCCATTGTAATACCAAAAAACTTTAGAGTACGGTTACGAAATCTATTATGAAAATAGTTAGATTTATGTGTAGTAAGGGCAGAAATAATACCTAATATAGCAAAAACAATTCCAAAGTATTGTTCTGGTAATTTTATGTCAGTCAATATACTATTTCTAAGTGATGATAAAACACTAAGAATAGCACACATTATTGAATTAAAAATAAGTAAATCTTTTAACCTTTTAGAGTTAAAAATAAAGCGAAAAGCTTGTTTTAAATCTAAAAAACTACTTCTAAAACTTGTAACTTTTTCAGTATTATATGAATTTAATTCTTTAAATTTTGTAGATAGGATTACAGCAATGATGCA
The DNA here is from genome assembly GCA_947626205.1 of uncultured Clostridia bacterium. Classification (GTDB taxonomy): domain Bacteria; phylum Bacillota; class Clostridia; order TANB77; family CAG-508; genus RGIG8482. The sequence goes on along the minus strand of CANQRO010000012.1, from coordinate 865 downwards.
TAAAATAAAGCAAGCAATCATTGGAAAGTATCCATTAAATACGTATAAAAAGCCTGTTATACTTGCAGTTATAGCCTCTAGATAATAATAATATGAATTTGCTCTACTTTCAATTTTAGAAAAGATATCATTTCTCTTATCTGATTTTGGAATAGAATCAAATAAAATAGCCGATTCCGTTATATTTTTTAAATTAAAACCAATACCAGATACAAGTTGGAATATGATAATTTCTATTATATTATTCGAAATTAGTAAGACAAATATTGAAACAGCAAGAGAAATATTTCCTAAAATAAGACCTTTTCTATTACCTATTTTGCCAACTATAATAGAACATGGAATTTGAAAAATGGCTCTGAAAATTGTGTAAAGAGCTTCTGTAAATAATACAGAAGAACCACTTAAATGTTTTACTTGAGTTAAAAATAGAAAGCAAATAGGATAGTAAAACAAAAAATCCCAAGATAATGCTTTATAAATAGGATATAAACGCGTATTATATTTTTCGTCTTTTACTATTGCGTTTTCTATAACCATAATTCTTTTCTCCTTAGTAAATATACACAATTATATAATAATAAAAAAAGTTTGTAAATACATGAATATAAATTGACAAAAAACTGACAAATTGATAATATAGTAATGAAAAATAAAGGAGTAAAATAATGATTTTATACCCAAAAGAATATGTAAAAAATGTCACTAAAATATCATATGAATTACTAAAAAAAAATTGTTTAGAGGGAATTATTTTAGATGTTGATAATACTTTAATAGATATAGACAAGAATTTTTTAGAAGGCGTAGATGTATGGTGTCAAGATTTAAAAAAAATAGGTATTAAATTTTATATTGTTTCAAA
>CANQRO010000011.1 GCA_947626205.1 uncultured Clostridia bacterium | reverse complement strand
TTTTTGTACCACATTTAGGATGTCCGAATGATTGCACATTCTGTAATCAAAAATCTATTAGTGGACAATTAAAACAAATAACAAAGGATGATGTAAAAAAGATAGTAGATAGCCACCTAGCGAGTCTTAATGAAGATAATGTAATAAAAGAAATTGCCTTTTTCGGAGGTAGTTTTACAGGAATTGATGTAAAATTACAAGAAGAACTTTTAAGTGCTGCATATGAATATATAGCTAGTGGAAAAGTAGATTCTATTCGTATTTCTACAAGACCAGATTATATAAATAAAGAAATCCTAAAAAGATTAAAAAAATATAAAGTAAAAACAATAGAATTAGGAGTACAATCTACTAACGATTATATATTAGCTAGAGTATCAAGAGGACATACTTTTGAAGACGTAAAAAAAGCATCTAAATTAATTCGCTTTTATGGGTTTAAATTAGGACATCAAATTATGGTTGGTTTGCCAGAAAGTACGAGATTAGATGAACTAAACACAGCAAAAGATTTAATTAAATTAAAACCAAAAATGGTAAGAATTTATCCAGTACTTGTTATAAAAAATACAAAATTGGCAGAAGAATATGAAAAAGGAATTTATGAACCAATTACTGTGAACCAAGCAGTAGAGAGATGTAAAGAATTAGTATATCTATTTAATAAGAGTAAAGTAGATGTAATAAGAATAGGACTTCAAAATACAGATGTAATTTCAGAACCAGAAAGTGAACAAAGCGATGTTATAGCTGGACCATTTCACCCAGCCTTTGGACAATTAGTTGAAGATAGTATTTGGTATGATAGCATAGTAGATAAAATTAAAAAGATTAACGTAAAGGTAAAAGAAGTAGAAATTAGAGTTAATCCAAAGGATGTAAACAGTGTAATAGGACATAAAAGAGAGAATGCTAAAAAGTTAAAAGATTTATATGAAGTAGACATTAAAGTAGTAAAGGACGAAAGCGTTAAAGTACGGTAAATCAGAAATGAAAATACTAAAAACATTCACAGATTTTAAAGAGGAAGAAAAAATAGCAAAATAGTAATGATTTGAATAAATACCCATGTATTTGTAAACAATATAAATACATGGGTATTTTTTATTAACTTTAATGGTAAACTACGGAATTATCTCCCGCAGATTTTATGAATAGGAGGTTATTAGAGTTTAAATCTAATATAAACAGATGCAATGGGATTAAAAAAGAAAAGAACAAAGCTATTAATTAAAAAGTATACATTTGAAGTATTTCAAATAATAATAGGAACGGCTATTATGTCAGTAGGAGTATCACAATTTTTGCTTCCAAACCAATTATCTTCAGGTGGATTTACTGGTATCGCAACTATTCTATATTATTTATTAAAACTACCTATGGGTATAACAATAATTGTTTTAAATATACCGTTGTTTATAATGGCATTTATAAAAAAAGGAGGAATATTCCTAGTAAAAGCAATTTTAGGTACGGTATTTTTATCCATTTTTATAGATGTATTTGATAAATTTCAACCATTTACTAATGATAGATTTTTAGCATGCATATATGGTGGAATTATTATGGGACTAGGTACATCTATTATATTAAAAGTAAGTGCATCAACAGGTGGAACAGATTTATTAGCATATGTAATAAAAGAATATAAACCAGATTATAGAACAGGAACTTTAATAGTAATAATAGATGCTTTAATTATATTATTAAATGTTATTTTCTTTAGACAAATTGAAATTGGACTATATTCAGCTATAACAATATATTTGATGGGAAAAGTTATAGATATAGTATTTGAAGGAATAAATTTTACAAAAATGGTATATATAATTTCAGATAAATACCAAGAAATAAATGAACAAATAGTATCTGAAGTACGAAGAGGGATTACAGGGATATATTCTAAAGGTATGTATACAAATGAAGAGAGAATAATGCTATTATGTGTAGTTTCAAGAAATGAAGTAATGAAAATAAAGCAAATTAGTAAGAAAATAGATCCCTATTCTTTTATAATAATTTCAAACGCAAGAGAAACTTTTGGATTAGGTTTTAAAAGGGGATAATACAGTTTTAAGTTTGTTAAAAAACGTGTATATTGGTATCTTTACAAAAAAAATTTCATATGATAGAATAACGAAAGTAAAATATAATTATATTTTACTTTTTAATGTTACCTTACGAGGTGAGATAAATGATAAAATTTACAAAAATGGAAGGGCTAGGGAATGATTATGTTTATATGGACTTTACGAAAAGTGAAGAGCCAGAAAATATAGTATCTCTAGCTAAATTTGTGTCTGATAGACATTTTGGAGTGGGATCAGACGGTTTAATTTTAATATGTAAAAGTGAAATTGCAGATTTCAAAATGAGGATGTTTAATGGAGATGGCTCAGAAGCCCAAATGTGTGGAAATGGAATAAGATGCGTTGGAAAGTTTGTGTACGATAAAGGCTTAACATCAAAAACAAAACTTAACATTGAAACATTAGCAGGAATTAAAGTATTAGAATTAAACATCAAAAATGGAAAAGTAGATACAGTTAAAGTAGATATGGGAGAACCAATACTTGAACCTAATAAAATTCCAGTGATTGCAGAAAAAAATCCTGTTTTAAATTTATCAATAACTGCACTTGATAAAACATTTTTATTTACATGTGTATCTATGGGAAATCCGCATGCAATAACAGAAGTAAAAAATGTAGAAAATTTTGAAGTTGAAAAATATGGTAAAATATTAGAAGTTGATTCGCATTTTCCAGAAAAAGTAAATGTAGAATTTATTCAGATTGTAAACGATGAAACAATAAAAATGAGAGTATGGGAAAGAGGCTCAGGCGAAACTATGGCATGTGGAACAGGTGCATGCGCAGTGGCAGTAAGTCAAATATTAAATGGAAAGGTTAAAAATAAAGTAAAAGTTAAAGTATTAGGCGGAGATTTAGACATTTTTTGGGATAATAAAACAAACCATGTATTTATGACAGGACCTGCAAGAATAGTATTTGAAGGAGAATTAGAAGAAAATATTTTATAGATTAAAGTAGATGTAAAATGTACATAAGGTAAGAGTAAATATGTTTTATAACATAATTATATAAATTATAAAATAATTATAAAAGAACAACTATAAAAGAATGATTATAAAAGAATAATTGTAAAGTAAAATGAATTTAAAATATTAATAATGAGTAAAAAAATATTAATGGTGAGGTGTAAAAAATGATATTAGTAAATGAAAATTATTTAAAATTACAAGATAGCTACTTATTTTCTACAATAGCTAAAAAAGTAGCAGAATTTACAGAGGAGAATCCAGATAAAAGAATCATAAAATTAGGAATAGGAGATGTTACCCTACCAATTGCAAAAGTAGTTGGAGAGGCTATAAATAAAGCAACAGAAGAAATGCTGCATAAAGAAACTTTTAGAGGATATGGACCAGAGCAAGGATATGATTTCTTAAGAGAAAAAATTGTGGAATTCGATTACAAAAAAAGAGGAATAAATATAGAAATAGATGAAGTTTTTGTATCAGATGGAGCAAAATGTGATACAGGAAATATAGGAGAATTATTTAGTAAAGACAATGTTGTAGCAATTACAGATCCAGTATACCCAGTATATTTAGATACAAATATTATGGCGGGAAGAACTGGAAATTATAATAAAGAGCAGGATAAGTATGAAAAAATTGTATATATACCAGCGACATCAGAAAATAACTTTATACCAGAATTACCAAAAGAAAAGGTAGATATGATTTATTTATGCTTTCCAAACAATCCTACTGGAACAGTACTTACAAAAGATGAGCTTGCAAAATGGGTTAAATATGCAAAAGAAAACAAAGCGATAATTCTATTCGATTCAGCATATGAAGCATTTATAAGAGAAGATAATGTTCCACATAGTATTTATGAAATAGATGGAGCAAAAGAAGTAGCAATAGAATTTAGAAGCTTTTCAAAAACAGCAGGATTTACAGGTGTAAGATGCGCTTATACAGTAGTTCCAAAAGAACTTGTTGCTTATACTAAAAATAATGAAGAAGTTTCGTTAAATCGTTTATGGAATAGAAGACAATGTACTAAATTTAATGGAGTACCATACATAACACAAAGAGCAGCAGAAGCTGTATATTCAGAGGAAGGACAAAAAGAAATAAGAAAAAATATAGATTATTATATGGAAAATGCTAAATTAATAAGAGAAGGATTAACAGAAGCAGGATATACAGTGTATGGTGGTAAAAATGCTCCATATATATGGTTAAAAGTTCCAAAAGGATATACTTCATGGGAATTCTTCGATTATCTTTTAGAAAAAGCAAATGTAGTTGGAACACCAGGAGTAGGTTTTGGACCAAGTGGTGAAGGATATTTTAGATTAACTGCATTTGGATCGAAGGAAAATACCATAGAAGCAATTAAAAGAATAAAGAAAATGTAAAAGAAATTAAATAAATTTAATATATGCTGTTATACATGTAATTTAATCTAATGCAATCATATCTTTATAGAATTCATATAGTAACGAAAATAATATATTTTAAGTATCATATATTTACGTAATAATTATTTTAATTTTATAATTTAAAAGTAAAGATAAATTCAAATATTACAGAAAAATTGCTAAATATCAAGTGATAAAAAAACGTTGACAAGGTAATATAAGTTGATATAAAATGATTTCATAATGTATTGGCATATGAAAGAATAATTATTACATTAAAACATATGTAAATTAAAAAGGAGGAAAAACGAATGAAAAGAAAAGAAAAAAGAATGATATTAATAATCATTATAGCAGTAATATTAATAATAGTAGGAATATTACTTTTAAAAGGCAATAAAAAAGATAAGGAAAATGCAGGAAATGAAGTAACGGAAAAATATGTAGAAGTATTAGAGGACGGAACAAAATTAAATGTAAGCAATAAATTGAAAGAAACAAAGAAGTTAGAAGGATTAGAAATAAGTAACATAGAACTAACACATAGAGAAGGGGTATCAAGAGTAATAGGAACAGTAATAAATAACACGAATGAAAGTAAAGGATTAACACCAATAGTATTAACATTATATGATGATAAAGGAAATGAATTAGAAAGATTGGAAGGATTAATAGAGCCATTAGAAGCAGGGGAAAGTGCAGAAATAAACATAGGTGTATCAAAAGATTATGCAAATGCGTATGATTTTAAAGTAGAAAGAAATAAATAAAATGCGGAGGTAAAATAATGAAAAAAGAACGTGGTATAACCTTAATAGCACTTGTAATCACAATACTAATACTTTTAATACTAGCCGGAATAACTCTAAATTTAGCATTAGACGAAAATGGAATAATAAGAAAATCACAGGAAGTAGTAAATAAGTACGAAGAAGCACAAAAAGATGAACTAGAAAATTTAAATCAATTAGCAAGCGTTTTAGATGGAAGAAATGATGAAAACGAAACAGAGCTAAAACCAAAGTTAGTAACTAACATAAGCATAAAGGAAAGTACTACAATAGAAAGAGGAAAAACTGAAAAATTAGATGTAACAATAGAGCCACATAATGCAACAAATAAAGAGTTGCATTGGGAAAGCAATAATATAGAAGTAGCAACAGTAGAAAGTGATGGAACGGTAACAGCACTTTCAGGAGGACAAGCAGAGATAACAGTAAAAACAACAGATGGAAGCGAAAAAAGTGCAAGTTGTACAGTAACAGTACCAAAAACAGTATACGATTTAAAGCTAGGAGATTATATAAAGTATGATACTGGAGTGGAAGAAGTAGGAGAAAATGGAATAGTAATGTTTAGGGTGCTATATCCAGTAGATTCAGAATATGGATTACAAATAATATCGAATAAAAATATAGGAGCGAACATTTCATTAGGAGATACAAGTACATGGGAAGCTGGAAAAACAGCATATAATAATGCAATAAGTAAGCTTAATAAAGAAGCTGAAAAATATGTTAATGAAAAATATGCAAGTGATGGAAGATGTGTAGGAAGTTTGCCAACACTGGAGAATGGAAAGTTTATAGAAAAGAACAAGGGTGATGAAATAGGTAACTTTATGTTACCGGAAGGCTGGACATTACCGACGGGATGGAATGGTAGAGATACAGGTTTTTATGATACGGATAACTCTTATTTAACGGATAGGGAACAAATGTGGAAATGTAGCGAACTTTTTTGGGCAGGAGGAGAATATTGGTTAGCATCGCGCATTGTCGGTAGTTGGGAGTCTGGAAGATATGCCTATTTTGATATACGTTTTGTTGACGGGAGCACGGAGACTGGACTTCTGAAGGCTGCTTGTGTAGCTCAAGCCAACTCAGGAGGCGAATTAAGTGGTTATTCTAGTGGTTCATTATCATTGGGACTTAGACCTTGCATAGCACTAAAATATAATGAAATAAAAATAGCACAGAGTGGAGATGGAAAAAGTGAAAGTTCAGCATATACTTTAGAAATATAAATTTTAAGGTATATATTGATACTAAATAAAATTTCACATAAAATTCACAAAATAGAAAGATAGATTTATTGACATTTATCTTTCTATTTTTATATAATATATTCTTAAGGGAAAGGAGAAAATAATGCTTAAATTATTAATGAACTTGAAAAAAACATGGGTATCTGTTGTTGCAATTGTAATCTTACTATGTGTTCAAGCGTGGGCAGATTTAACATTACCAGATTATACTTCAAAAATAGTAAATATAGGAATACAAGCAAGTGGCATAGAAAATGCTTCACCAGATGTAATACGTAAATCTCAAATGGATGAATTGCTTATTTTAACAAACGAAGACAATACCATTCTTAAAAACTATACTTTACTATCAAAAGAAAATTTAGAAGTATCAGAATATGAAAAGCAAAAGGAAAAATATCCTATTTTAGAAACAGAAGATATTTATGTAATAAATAATATAACTAAAGAAGAAAGAGAAATGTTAAATAAAGTTATATCCAAACCTTTCATGTTAATTAGTATTCTTGAAGATGAACAAATGGAAAATACATTAAAAGAAAGCATACTTACTAATATTTCAGATGATCAAAAAGCAATATTTAGTAACATGACTATCTTACAAATCTTAGGTACAATGACAGAAGATACAAGAAGTACTATAGTAGAACAAATAAATAAAAATATAGATGATAATTTAGGTACGATGTTAGAACAAGCAGTAGTATCTTTAGTAAAAGAAGAATATAAAAATATAGGAATAAATTTAGATAGTTTACAAAATTCATACATAGTAAAAATTGGAATTCAAATGCTAGGTGTGGCATTAATTAGTATGGTAAGTGCTATAAGTATTATATTCTTATCTTCAAGAGTTGCAGCAAGATTAGGAAAAACTTTAAGAGATAAAGTATTTAGAAAGGTTTTAAGCTTTTCAAGAGAAGAATTTAGTAACTTTTCAACAGCTTCATTAATAACACGTAGTACAAATGATATTCAACAAATACAAATGCTAATTACAATGTTATTCCGTGTTGTAGTATACGCACCAATAATGGGAATAGGAGGTTTTTTAAGAGTATTAGCAAATGGTAATACATCCATGGCATGGATTATAGGTCTTGCAATTTTATGTGTTGCAGGAATTGTGTTAACACTATTTTTAGTTGCAATGCCAAGATTTAAAAAATTACAAGATTTAATAGATAAACTAAATCTTGTATCAAGAGAAATATTAACAGGTTTACCTGTAATAAGAGCATTTAATACAGAAAAAAGAGAAGAAGATCGTTTTGAAAAAGCAAATCGAGATCTGATGAAAAATTATGTTTTTGTAAACCGTGCAATGAGCTTAATGATGCCATCTCTTATGTTTGTTATGAATTCTGTTATGTTACTTATTATATGGGTAGGTGGACATAGTGTAGACCAAGGAATAATACAAGTTGGAGATATGATGGCATTTATACAATATACAATGCATATTATTATGAGCTTTTTAGTAATATCAATGATTTCAATTATGCTACCAAGAGCACAAGTATCTGCAAATCGTATTAATGAAGTACTAGAAACAAAACCTAGAATTAAAGATCCAGAGAATGCAAAAGAATTTGACGAAAACAAAAAAGGTTTAGTAGAATTTAAAAATGTATCTTTTAAATATCCAGATGCAGATTCAGAAACTATAAGTGATATAAATTTTGTAGCAGAACCAGGTAAAACAACTGCAATTATAGGAACTACTGGCTCAGGAAAATCAACAATTGTTAATTTAATACCTAGGTTTTATGATGTAACAGGTGGAGAATTATTAGTTGATGGAGTAAATGTAAAAAATGTTTCGCAAAAAGAATTAAGAAAAAAGATAGGTTTTGTACCACAAAGAGGAATGCTATTTTCAGGTACAATAGCATCCAATATTAAATATGGAAATACAAGTATTTCAGATGAAGAAATGATGAAATCAGCTAAAATAGCACAAGCAGAAGAGTTCATACTAGAAAAAGAAGATAAATATAATGCACCTATTTCACAAGGAGGAACAAACGTATCTGGAGGACAAAAACAACGTTTATCCATAGCTAGAGCTATTGCAATAGACCCAGAAATATTTGTGTTTGATGATAGCTTTTCAGCTTTAGATTTAAAAACAGATTTAGCTTTAAGAACAGCATTAATTACAGAAACAAAAAACAAAACTGTAATAATTGTAGCACAAAGAATTAGCACAATTTTAAATGCAGATCAAATAATTGTATTAGAAGATGGAAAAATGATGGGCAAAGGAACTCATAAAGAACTAATGGAAAATTGCGAAAGCTACAGAGAAATTGCATTATCACAACTTTCAAAGGAGGAATTAGAATAATGGCACAAAATAATCTAAGAAGACCTCCTGTTGGAGGTAGAGGAGCAAGAGCAATTCCTGCAGAAAAACCAAAAGATTTTAAAGGGACTACTAAAAAATTAATTAAGGATTATTTAGCAAATTATAAACTAGCAATAATAATTGTTATTGTATTTGCTATAGGAAGTACAATTTTTACTATAGTAGGACCTAAAATACTAGGAAATGCTACAACAGAAGTATATAATGGAATTATAAATAAGTTATCTAATATAGGTGGAATTGATTTTTCTAAAATTGCAAGTATTTTACTAACATTATTAGTATTATATATAATTAGTGCAGTATTTTCATTTATACAAGGCTTTTTAATGACAGGTATATCACAAAAAATTACATACAAAATTAGAAATGATATTATTGCTAAAATAAATCATTTACCAATGCACTTTTTCGATAAAAGAACGAACGGAGAAGTACTGTCTATTATAACAAATGATATAGATACAATTAGCCAAAATTTAAACCAAAGTGTTACTCAAATCATAACTTCTATTTGTACTATTGTTGGAATTTTAATAATGATGTTTTCTATTAGCTGGATTATGACTCTAATATCATTATTTATATTGCCTATAACAGCAATAATAGTAAAAGTTATAGTAAGTAAATCTCAAAAATACTTCCAAGCGCAACAAGACTATTTAGGGCATGTTAATGGTCAAGTAGAAGAAATTTATGGTGGACATACAATTGTTAAAGCATTTAATGGCGAAGAAAATGCTATAAATGAATTTGAAAAAGCAAATGATACATTATACCATTCTGCATGGAAATCACAATTCTTATCTGGATTAATTCATCCACTTATGAACTTTGTGGCTAATATTGGATATGTTATTGTTGCTATTTTAGGAGGATATCTTGCAATTAAAGGAAGAATTACAGTAGGAAATATTCAATCATTTATTCAATATAATAAACAATTTACACAACCAATTAACCAAATTGCACAAGTATCTGCTATGCTTCAAGCAATGGTTGCAGCAGCAGAAAGAGTATTTGCTTTCTTAGAAGAAAAGGAAGAAGTACCTACTATTGCAAATCCACATAGTGTAAAAGGATTAAGAGGAAATGTAACATTTGACCATGTTCAATTTGCTTATGATGAAGATAGAATAATAATTAACGATTTTAATGCAAAAATAAAGGACGGCCAAAAAGTAGCAATTGTTGGCCCTACTGGTGCTGGTAAAACAACAATGGTAAAATTATTAATGCGCTTTTACGATGTAACAAATGGAGCAATATTAATAGATGGTCATAATATTAAAGAATTTGACCGTGGTGAGTTACGTAAAATGTTTGGAATGGTTTTACAAGATACATGGCTATTTGGAGGAACAATAAGGGATAATATTAAATATGGAAATCCAGATGCAACAGATAATGAAGTAATAGAAGCGGCAAAGGCAGCACATGTACATCATTTTATAAAAACACTTCCAAAATCATACGATATGGTATTAGGGGAAGAATCTTCTAATATTTCAGCAGGGCAAAAACAATTAATGACTATTGCAAGAGTAATTCTTGCTAATCCAGAAATTTTAATTTTAGATGAAGCAACAAGCTCAATAGATACAAGAACAGAACAGCAAATACAGGATGCTATGGATAATTTAATGAAAGGCAGAACAAGTTTTATAATAGCACACCGTTTATCTACAATAAAAAATGCAGATATAATTTTAGTAATGAATCATGGAGATATTGTAGAACAAGGAACACATGAAGAATTATTAGCCAAAGGCGGATTTTATGCGGAGTTATATAATTCGCAATTTGAAGAATGTGAAGATGAGAATTAAACTTTATGGGACGTGGTAAAATTTCAATTTTCAAAATGAAATTTTTAGCCACGTCCCATAAGATTCTTATTTAGATTCTATATCTTAATCTCTTTTTTAGAAATTCATAAAATTCATTTACATTCCCAACAGTAAAACCACTTTTTAATAATATGTATGAGTGATTTTTATCTAAATATAAATAAAAGCGGTCATTTTCTTCATATATTTTATAAAACTTAGAATATTTTAATTTAACTTTTAAAGTAGCACTTCTAATAATTACATAGTCATCATAAAAAGTATAAATATTTGTCATTTTATTCTTTATTTTTTTGCTGTTAGCTTCTTTTTTAATGAAAAATAAAGGACGTAAAACACGATAGCATAAAAATGAGACCATTCCTAAAATAAAAATTATACCAATAACAATATTACCATAGCAAAATTGCAAAACAATACAAAAGATACATAAAGCTACAATAAATAATGTATATAAATTATATCGAAAATTATATTTTTTATTATGAAATTCAACAAATTTTTTATATTCTTCTAAAGTGTATGTAGATACGTTTTTAAAATATACATCCATAATCAAATAATCCTTATAATATATTTAGGCTTTTAAAGGAATGCCCATGAACCTTTAATTTTAATATATCTTTTATTAAGATTGTTAAAAAAGAATTATATTATTATAAAAATATTATACAAAATAAAATTAAATTTTCATAGAATGTTACATAAATGTTATAAAAATTTAATATAACTTATAAATATACAAAAATCAGCACATTACTCCGTTAAACAATATAATTACATAAATATGCTATTGGAAAAATATACTATTTTTGGTATGATAAATATGCATAAACTTACTTACAAAAGAAAAAGGAGATATTAATGAAAAAAATATTACTAAATATATTAAAAAAATATCGCTTATCAACTATATTAATAATAGTTTTCATAGGACTTTATATTTATTTCTTTACTTATCCAGCTACAATAGTAGGAAATATTATAGATTTATTATCAGATATAGAAACAAATAAATTGGAACTTATAAAACAAAGCTTTTACTTGCTAGGAAGCTGTATTTTAATATTAGCTGTAAGAATGCCTTGGAGATGGCTTGTTGGATATGTCCCAAGAAGTATAGAGAGAGATATAAAAGACAAATTATTCGAGCAATTTATGAAAATTAAAATGACCAGCATTCAAAATATAAAAAATGGCGAGATAATGTCTTATTTTGTAAAAGATATAACTGAAATAAGAACATTTACATATAGACTTTTAACACATGCAACAAGATTTGTATTTACCATGATAATTGCTACAGCTACAATGATGAAAAATGTTAATGTAAATTTAACAATTGCTACACTATGCCCAATTATTATTGCAACTTTTCTCGTTATAAAAATTAAAGAATATGTTGAAAAAAGTTTTATCAGATCTCAAAAATATTTTACAGAATTATCAGAATATGTGCAAGAAAGTACAGATGCTATAAGAACTACAAAAGCGTATACAGGCGAAATGAACCAGTTAAAAGAATTTATAAAAAAGAATCGTATGTTAAAAGGAGCTAATAATTCTGTAGATGTGCATTCTACTTTACTTTCTACTTGCTTAAATATGTGCTTTGGTATAAGCTATGGAATTTCTCTATTATTTGGAACAAAACTTGTGCTAGAAGGTAGCATTACTACTGGAGATTTTGTAGCATTTAATGGTTATATTGCATTATTTGTAGGACCTATAACATGGATACCAGGTGTTATTTCAAGATATAAACGTGCTAAAATTTCATATAAAAGACTTGATAAAGTTTTCGCCTTAGAAAGAGAAAAACTAACTATAAAAGAAGTAGATACAAAAAATGATGATTTTATAGGTAATATAGAAGTTAAAAATTTGAATTTTAATTACCCAAATAGCATAGTAACAGTTTTAAACGATATTAATTTTAGCATACAAAGAGGAGAAAAATTAGGAATTATTGGTACTATTGGAAGTGGAAAAACAACATTAATGAATTTGCTACTACGCTTATACCCAGTACAAAGAGATAAAATTTTTATAGATGGTAAAGATATAAATGACATTCCTTTAAAAGTTTTAAGAGATCATGTTTGTTACATTACACAAGATAATTTCTTATTTTCAACTACTTTAAAAGAGAATATTAAACTATTTAAAGATGGAATTGAAGAAGAAGAAATAAATGAAAGTACAAAAAATGCAATGATTTATGACGATATACAAAAAATGCAAAATGGAATTGAAACAGTAATTGGAGAAAGAGGGTCAGATTTATCTGGAGGACAAAAACAAAGAGTAGTTATATCTAGGGCATTTTTAAATAAAAGTAATATTGTTATATTTGATGATACTTTCTCAGCTTTAGATAATAGAACAGAACAATTGGTATTAAAAAATGTAAAAGAATTAGTAAAAGATAAAACGTGTATTATAATATCTAATAGAATATCAGATATTAAAGATGCTAATAAAATTATTGTTTTAGATTCAGGAAATATTGTAGAAACTGGAACGCACGATGAATTATTAAAATTACAAGGAAAATATAATCAATTTTATCATGAACAAGCTGCCAAACAAGAAATGGCACTTAATTAGTAAAGGAGATACGAATGAAAAATAAGACTTTACAAAGAGTGTATGAAATGGCAAAACCATATAAGAAAACAATCTTTATTATAGTTGTATTATCACTCATAATAAGTGTAGGAGAAATTGTAAGACCATACCTTATAAAAGTAGTTATTGATGATTATTTATCTTTAGGTATTTATCAAAAAGGATTTGTTACTATAGGAATGATAGGAGCTTTATACATTGCTATTGTAATTATAGGAAACATTATAGACTTTATTGCAAGTACTACTACTAATATGATGGGAGAAAATATTATATACAACTTAAGAAACAAATTATTTAAGTATACTCAATATGCCAATATTCCATTTCACGATAGAACTCCAGCAGGAAAATTATTTGTTAGAATTACAAATGATGTGGAAGACATATCCACTTTATTTAAAGATGTACTTACAACTTTTTTTAAGGATATAATTTTAATTATAACAATAGCATCAATTATGATTTACTTTAGCGTAAAACTAAGTTTGTTGGCTTTTTTAGTGCTTCCTTTAGTAGTGCTTTTTTCAATTACATTAACAAAAGTATTAAATAAAATCTATGACAAATCAAAAGTAATAAAAACTAAGCTAAACACATTCTTAGCAGAATCAATATATGGAGTCAAATTAATAAAAATTTTTAATATACAAAGAGAAAAACAAGAAGAATGTGAAAAATTAACTAATGATTATTGTAAATCTAGATTACCAGGTGGAATAATTGAAGGGTTATTACCAGGATTAATGACAATTTTAGAAAATTTGGCTATCAGTATTATTGTATGGGTATGTATAAGTAATATATTAGGTAAAAATTTAGATGTAGGATTAGTATATGTTTTTATTACATATATTAAGCAATTATTTGAACCAATAAATAGAATTATTGAAAACGTTGAAGATGTTCAAGAGGCATTTGTTTCTATTAATAAAATATATGATATTTTAGACCATAAGGAATTTTTAGAAGATTTAGAAGATGGAATACAATTAACAGAAGTAAAAGGAAAAATAGAATTTAAGAATGTTTGGTTTTCATATGATAATAAAAATTGGGTATTAAAGAATATAAGTTTTACTATTGAGCCAGGACAAAGCATTGCATTAGTTGGTAAAACGGGATGCGGAAAAACCACTATTACAAATTTAATTAATAGATTTTATGATATACAGCAGGGAGAAATACTATTAGATGGAATTAATATTAAAAACATAAATAAGAGAAGCTTAAGACAAAATATAGGAATTATTTTACAAGAACCATTTATTTTTGCAAAAGATATAAAAAGTAATATCAAATTAAATAATTCAAACATTACAGATGAGGATATATTAAATGCAGTTGAATTATCTTCTGCAGAAGAATTTGTAAAATCTTTGCCAAAAGGTATAGATGAAATTGCTAAAGAAAGAGGGAGTTCTTTCTCAGCTGGACAAAAGCAATTGCTAGCATTTGCTAGAATATTTGCACATAATCCATCAATATTTATATTAGATGAAGCAACAGCTAATATAGATACACATACGGAAAAATTAATTCAAAAATCCATTGATATTATTTCTGCAAAAAAGACTTCAATTTTTATAGCACATAGGCTTGCTACTATTATAAATGTAGATAAAATAATTGTTTTAGATGCAGGTGAAATTGTAGAAATGGGAAATCACCTAGAACTACTACATTCAGGAGGATATTATAGCAAACTATATAATTCATACTATGCAAGTTTAACTTAAAATTAATTGATTTTTTATTTATTATATAGTATAATGTTAACGAAATTAATAAATGGAGGTTTAGTATGGGGGTTCATCGTGAATTTAATTTTGATGACGATATTGAATTATTAAATTTAAAATATCAAATGAGTACAGGAAATTTTAGTGAATATTTTCAAAATAATATTGAAAAAGAAGAAGAAGGAAATATAAATACTAATAAAATAACTAATTTAAGAAACCAATTGTAAAAATTGGTTTCAATTTTTTTAAAAAAACTATTGGAGAATTTTATTATTCATGTTATAATTAAAATGTATAAAAGTGTAAGGAGAAAATAATGAATCAGATACTAGTTACGGAAAAAATATATGTAACTCCAGAACTGAAAAGAAAAAAGAAATTATATAAATTCAACTTTTTCTTATCAGTCTTTTTAGTATGTGTTTTATTTTCATATTATATATATGCTGAATACGATAGAAATAAAAGTGAAGAAGTATCTAAAGAAATTTTAGCTAGCTTAGATCTAAAAGTTGTTGAAGAAGATGAATTTTTAAAACCTAATACAAGAATTCGTATAGAAAATGATGTACTTATTGTTTCATTAGATGAAAGAACAGATAATACAGAAGAAGTTGATATTACAAAACTTGCATTAGAAACAAAAAGACAAATCGAAAGACATGAGGCTCCAGTTATTTACACCGCGGATTCTGGGGATACATATTCAACCGATGTTATCTTAAATATTCCTAGTTTAGAAATAAATTATCCTGTATTATCTAAAACTACTGATGAATTACTTAAAATTTCTTTAACAAAATATTGGGGACCAGAAGCAAACGAAAAAGGTAATTACGTAATTGTAGGACATAATTATAGAAATAAAAAAATGTTTGGAAAGTTATCGCAAATCAATTTAGGAGATATAATAGAGTTAACAGATTTAACAGGAAGAACACTTCAATATGAAGTATATGATAAATACAAAGTAAATCCAGATGATACTAGTTGCACTAGCCAATTAACAAATGGAAAAAGAGAAGTAACATTAATTACTTGTTCAAATTATGGAACACAAAGATTAGTAGTAAAGGCAAGAGAAAAATAAAAATTTATCATAAATAAAAATTGTTTATAATACAAAAAATGCATTGAATTAATTTAATTCAATGCATTTTTTTGAACCGTTTTTTATTTTAGTATAAATTAACTTTCAAAACTATAGCTAAATAGTAAAAATACAAAATAAGAAAAAAGGAAAATAAACATTGTAAAAATTACATTAGTACTAGTAATAATACTTTTTTCTATAAAAAAGCATACAAAATAAGCAAAAATTATACCTAAAATAGGTTTTATTAACCAATTTAAATAGTCTACTGTAAATGAAGTCTTACGTTTCAATTGGCATAAACTTATACTAAAGTTTAGAAGTTCACTTAAAAAAATAGTAAATATATATCCATTTACACCATAAATAGGAACTAAAAAGTAAATTGCAATTATACTAACAAATAAATCTAAAATATTACATTTCATAACACCTACTTGTTCATCCAATCCTTTTAAAATATTATCTATTATGCTATCCAAATACATAAAAAATAAAAGAAATGATAATGTTTTTAAATACGTTGATATACTTGTGTTTGAGTAAATTAGCATACTAACTTCGTTTGAATAAAAAAAGAATAACCCAAATATTCCAATAGCAAAAATAAAGGTAATTCGAAAAATTCTTGAAATAGCATATTGAATTTTTATAGTTTCATTTTTCTCATTGTAATAAGCAAATTCTGGAACAAGTAATCCACTAAAAGAAAATATAATTACTTCTGGAAACATTAATATTGGCATAGTCATGGAATTAATAAGCGCATAATGAGAAATAGCCTCATTACAAGAAAGACCAGACTTTTCTAATCGAATGGGAATTAATAATTGTTTAATAGATGAAAGACCTGATCTAATGTAGGAAGTTATAGCAATTGGAATAGAAATACAAGTTATATGTTTTAAATAATTTTCTTGTTTATTATCTGGTAAAGTGTGTTTGCTATCTTCTAATTTATATAAAAAGTAACTAAATAAAAAAGAAGCAATTTCTGAAATTGTTTCGCCTAATACAAGTGAAAGAATAGCATATTCTACACCATTAGGTAAAAAAACAGATAATATATATGCAGTAATACTTATCTTAACGAATTGTTCAAAAATTTTACTTATTGCATTTTTAATGTTTTTTCTAAGTGCTGTAAAATATCCATTCAAGCATGATGATATAGAAATGAATGGAAGACTTATAGCAATTATTATAAAAATATAAGATGGCACTTTTGAATGTAAACAAAATGTTGTAATGAAATCACGAAGTAAAATTAATATTAAACTTGATATAATTCCAAAGCAAAGGCTATATAAAAAGCAGTGTTTCATAGCTTTTCCGAGTATGTTTATCTTGAATAAATGCGGTTTCGGAAACAATAAGCCTTGTAGTAGCAAATTGAATTCCAGATGTTGCAATAGTTATAAAAAACATATAGACAGAAGAAATTAAGCCGAATACTCCAAGTGCTTCTGTTCCTACTTTTTTAGAAATGTATATGTTAAAGGAAAAACCTATTGTTCTCATTAAAAACGATGTAGCAGTTAATAAAAGTCCATTAAATAATAGTAATTTAAAACGTTTCATTAGAAAATCACCTAGTAAAATATATGACATACAGAGTAACAGATATGTTAAAAAATGTTTTAAGAAAAAATTAAGAAAGTATAAGATTGTTTCTTAATAAATGTGTAGTATATTTAAAATGTCGAATGATAGATTAAATAATATAGTAGATTTAATATTGTAGTTTTCAAAATTACTAAGTCATGGTATAATGAAAAAAATGTAGTATTAAAAGGAGTATCAAATATGTTTAATATACTAGTATGTGATGATGATAAAGAAATTGTAAATGCAATTGAAATTTATTTAAAGAAAGAAGGCTATAAAATATATAAAGCCTATAATGGAATTGAAGCTTTACAAATTATAAAAAATACAGAAATTCATTTAATACTTTTAGATATTATGATGCCTAAAATAGATGGTATTACAGTTGCTACGAAAATACGTAAAGATAAGGCAATACCTATTATTATGTTGTCTGCTAAATCTGAAGATTATGATAAAATTAATGGGTTAAACAGTGGGGCGGATGATTATATTACAAAGCCATTTAATCCATTAGAGTTAATTGCAAGAGTAAATTCACAAATAAGAAGATATACATCTCTTGGGTCTATAAAAAAAGAAGAAGAGGAGTATATTTTTAAAACTGGAAACTTAGAAATAAATGATGCAACAAAAGAAGTTTTAGTTGATGGAAATCAAATTAAATTAACTCCAACAGAATATAATATTTTAAAATTTTTAACAAAAAACAAGGGAATGGTTTTCTCAATTAATCAAATATATGAAAATGTATGGGAAGATGAAGCATATGGAGCGGAAAATATTATTGCAGTTCATATTCGTCATATACGCGAAAAAATAGAGATAAATCCTAAAGAACCTAAGTATTTAAAAGTTATTTGGGGAATTGGATATAAAATAGAAAATATAAAATAGGTTTTAATTAATTTCGAAAGGAGGAAGTAAAATGAATAGCCTTAAAACATCTAATGTTTTAAAATCAATTTGCTATATAGCTGTTCCTTTATTAATTGTAATTATTGCATTAAATTCATTCTCTGTAGTTTACTATATACAGAATCAAAGGGATTTTGCAGAAGCAAAAGATTATTTTGAAACAGATACTTTTACAGAAGATTTTTTATATACAATAACTAGAGCAATTGCAAAGGTAAATGATGTGAAGACATATGACGGTACTAAAGAAAATTTAGAGATAGTTAATGATGAAAAGGTAATATACAATGTATCTCAAGGAGAAAGTGCTACAACAGATGTATATGTAGCTATACCATATTTAATAGTAAATGATGTACCAATAAAAGAAATTAATTATACCTTAGATAAATATATTACCACATATACATATGACATTTTAATTATAAGACAAGATGGAGTTTGTTTTACTAATATTCCTAAAACTGTATCAACAGATACAATTGAAGAATTACAAGAATATATAGATAAAGGGCAATATAGGTGGATATATACTAATAACAATGCCGAAAATATTTATGTTGGAACTACTATAAAAAACTTACAATATGATTATATTGCTTATAATGAATACTTTGAAGAAATAAAAAATTCAGGAGCACAAGTATATGCATGTATAAAAGATGGAGATTTAGCACGTGTATATCGTAATGACCTAACATATAAGCTAGTTACTAATACATATAAAAGTGCACCTATAGTAATTAGTGTTTGTTGTTTATTACTAATAGTGTCTTTAGTTTATATATTAGCAAGCATTGGACATAAAAAAGGATATGACGGCATTTATACAGGAAAGTTTGAACAACTACCTTTGGAAGTTTTATTAGTATTAATTGGAATATGTGGAGCGGCAGAATTTTTAGTAACGAACTTTTTAATTAATATGATATATCATTCAGATACAAGTTATATGGTAGATACAGGAATCATATTATTTATATTTATGCTAATAATAATTTATGTTACTATAATAGATTTCTTTATAACGATTGTTAGAAGAATAAAAAAACATATATTAATAAAAAATACAATTTGCTATAAAATAATTCACTTTATATGTACAGGATTATTTAGTAATATAAATAAAACTTTAAAGTTTGCAATACTATATATAATGTTTCTTGTTGTATCATTTTCACTATTATTAATATGTAGAACAAATCCTTTAATTATAATTATTTTGTGTGCCTTTCTGTATTTTTCATTTAAGAAAGTTGTAGATTATATTAATAAAATGATGTTAGTTAGAAAAAAGATAAATAATATGTACCATGGAAATGTAAATGAACCATTAGAAGAATCAGATTTTACAGGAGAACTAAAAGAAGTTGCAAAAGAATTAAATGATATTTCAGGTGGACTTTCAAATGCTGTAGAAGAAGCAATGAAGAGTGAAAGGCTTAAAACAGAATTAATTACTAATGTATCGCATGATATAAAAACACCATTAACATCTATTATCAACTATGTGGATTTAATGAAAAAGGAAAATATAAAGAATGCAAAAGTAAAAGAATACTTGCAGGTACTAGACAATAAATCACAAAGATTAAAAAAATTAACAGAAGATCTAGTAGAAGCATCAAAAGCATCATCTGGAAATATTAAATTAAACATGGAAATATTAAATGTAAATGAATTGATAAAGCAGATAAGTGGAGAATTCGAAGATAAATTAAAAGAAAAAGGGCTAGAATTATTTGAAACATTTACAGATGATATTACACAAATTGAAGCAGACAGTAGATACATGTACAGAGTAATGGAAAATATGTATACTAACATTGTAAAATATGCATTGGAAAATTCGAGAGTATATATTGATGTAGTAAAGAAAAATGGAAAAGCACAAATTAGCTTGAAGAATATTTCAAAAGATAAATTAAATATAAGTGTAGACGAATTAATGGAACGTTTCGTAAGAGGAGATACATCAAGAACAACAGAAGGTTCCGGCTTAGGAATTTCAATTGCAAAATCACTTGTTGAATTACAAGGAGGAAAATTTGATATTTATTTAGATGGAGATTTGTTTAAAGTAACAATTGAATTTAATGCAAAATAAATATCATAGTTTTTAATAAATATAAAAAAGAGTTCTTACTTAATAAAATATACTCCATTTAGTAGATATAAATAAAAAATAGATTTATATTAAAAAACTAAATGGAGATATACTTTATAAGAACTCTTTTTTAACCGAAAATAGCACCAAATGCTCCAAAGATACCTAATGATGCTAATCCCATTATTATACCTGCTAAAATAACACCAGCCATAACTGCAATTACACTCTTTTTAAAATCCATATTTAAGAAACTTGCTGCTAGAGTTCCAGTCCAAGCACCAGTTCCAGGAAGAGGTATTCCTACAAAAATAAATAAAGCAACATATAAACCACGACCTGCAGTTTCTTGTAATTTTTTACCACCTTTTTCACCTTTTTCTAAGCAAAATGTAAAAAACTTTCCTATAAATTTTTTATTTGCTCCCCACAATAATACTTTTCTTGCAAAGAAAAATATTATTGGAACAGGTAGCATATTTCCGATTATACAAGTAAGATATAGCGGAATTATAGGTAGTGGATCACCTAATAATCCGCTTAATCCAATCGGAACAGCTCCTCTAAGTTCAATAAGCGGAATCATTGAAACCAAAAATACTAACAAAAATTTTTTAAACATATTAATTATCAATCCTTTCAATATATGAGACAATATAAAAATAGATAAATGCATTTAACAAAATAATTTTCTTATTAAAATATATATGATTATATTATATAGTATAATTGCTCATCTGGAACATTATAATTCTACAAAAGAATTTACTATATGTTCAAATACAGTTTCATACTTTTCTTTGTTTTTAGAAACAACTTCTAAATTCAATATATAAACATATTCTGGGGTTTCAATCCAAATAACTGTAATATAAAAATCATTTCCATAAGAGCTATCTGTGTAAGTAAAATTATATTTATAAGCATCATAATTGTTAACGGTAGTTTTTATCAATCCAGAATCATTATATATGTTTTCTTTATCTTTAGAATAATTCTCTTTATCATTTTGTGTAACTGTATATAAATCTATGTCATGTAACTTTTTTATACTGCTAGAATAGAAGAACATTTCATCATTTTTAGAATATAAGTTTATACCAAATTCATTATTATTACTAGAATTCAATTCATAAGAAACATTGCTAGGTAATGTTATAGAATATTTTCCATCTGCTGATGTAATGGTATGAGGTACAGTATCTTTGAAAAATATAAAAAATAAAATAGTAACTAACAAAATTACTGCAATAATAATGCTACATATTATAATAATTCTTTTTTTCATATAACTTCTTTTAATTATTTAACAATCTAAATAATCATTAACTCCTTTATAGTATTTGAGTTTTAAAAGGTTACTCATAAACCTTTATGCAATATATGTATAACTTTTTATATTATAAAGATTATATACTAATATTAAAATATTTACAAGAACTTTAAAATACGATATTATCAATTTATGTCAAAGAATAGTTTATTGATTTTTATTTTAAAATATTATACAATAATAAAAATTATGAAAGGAGAATATGTTAGACTTAAATTCTAAC